>DASVSW010000200.1:0-7983 GCA_036387895.1 Sphingomonas sp. | reverse complement strand
CGGCCGGGGCGCCAGGCCGGCGTCGGGGAACTCCTCGGCGAGATAGGCGCAGATCGCCGCCGTCTCCGTCACCACGCGGCCGCGATGGACGATCGTCGGCACCTTGCCCATCGGGTTGATGTCGAGGAACGCCGCGGCCTTCATGGTGTCGCCATAGCCGAGCACCTGCGTGTCGTAGGCCGCGCCCACCTCCTCGAGCATCCAGCGCGCGATGCGCCCGCGCGACTGCGGGTGGGTGTAGAGCGTGAGGTCGGCCATGGGTGATCCCTCCTGATTCGGTGCGAACGGAAGGGGAACATGGATCAACCTACCGGTCAAGCTCGCGCCGCAGGAAAGCGACGGTCCGAGACCAGGCGAGGTCCGCCGCCGCCTTGTCGTAGCGCTCGGCGGAGGTGTCGTTGTTGAAGGCGTGCTCGACGCCCGGATAGACGTGGCCCTCGACCCGCTTGCCCGCCGCGCGGAGCGCCTCGATCCAGGGCAGGCCGGTGGCGTTCACGCGCTGGTCGTTGCCGGCGAGGTGGACCATCAACGCCGCCTCCACCTTCGCCGCCTCCGCGGGCGCAGGCGCCGGGCCGTAGTAGCTGACGCCGGCCGCCAGCTTCGGCCCTGCCGCGACCGCCAAGCGGTTCACGAACGCGCCACCCCAGCAGAAGCCGATGGCGCCGGCCCTGCGCCGCCGGCCGCCGCTCGTCGCAGCGGAGTCGAGCAGCGCGACCGCCTGGTTCAGCAACAGGTCATAATCCGCCTGGCCGATCATCGTCCGCGCCTGATCGGGATCGGCGGGCGTACCGCCCTGCACCGATAGGAAGTCGGGCGCGGCCGCGATGAAGCCTTCGAGCGCGATGCGGCGCGCGACGTCTTGGATATGCGCGTTGAGCCCGCGGTTCTCGTGGATCACGAGCACGACGCCGCGGATCGCCTTCGCGTCCTTGGGCTTCGCGGAATAGACGGTGAGCGGCTTGCCCGCCCTCTCGTCCGTATCGCGCGCGATGAGCAGCCGCGGGTCGTCGGCGGGCACGATCTGCGCCGCCGCGGGCGACGCTCCGATTCCTGCGATCAGCGCCTCCGCCGCCGCGAGCGAGCCCGCCAGCGCCGTCATCTCGCGCAGGAGGCGCCGCCGATCGAGATGCTCGTGCGTGTAGCCGTCGTAGAGGTGGACCGCCTGATCGCGGAGGTCGGTCATTCTATGCTCCTTCGCGGCTGGTCCAGCGCTCGGCTCGAGCTTATCGCGAGCCCATGCGCCAGGCTACCACGACGATCGATATCCGCACCCCCGGCCAAGGTCTCCACCTCGTCACCGATCGCATCGCCGACTGGGTCGTCGCGCAGGACGTGCGCGAAGGCCTGCTCACCGTCTTCATCCGCCACACCTCCGCCTCGCTCCTGATCCAGGAGAACGCGGCCCCCGCCGCCAGGCGCGACCTGGAGCGCTGGTTCGCGCGGATCGCGCCGGAGTCCCGCGAGTACGAGCATGACGACGAAGGCCCGGACGACATGCCCGCCCATCTCCGCGCGGCGGTGACGCAGACGCATCTCGCCATCCCGCTGATCGGCGGGCGGCTGGCGCTGGGCACGTGGCAGGGCGTGTACCTCTTCGAGCATCGCCGCGATCCGCACCGCCGCACCCTCGCGCTCCACCTGATCGGCGACTAGGGTCGGGCGCATGGCACGCCCCCTCACCTACGGCTCCTATCTCCGTCTGCCCGAGCTGCTCGACCTCCAGAGCCCGCGCACCGGCACCCACGACGAGCTGCTGTTCATCACCGTCCACCAGGCGTCAGAGCTCTGGATCAAGCTGATGCTCCACGAGCTGGACGGCGCGCGCGACCGCATCGCGGCGGACGACGTCGCGCCCGCCTTGAAGATGATGGCGCGGGTCAGCCGCATCCAGGCGCAGCTGATCCAGTCCTGGGAGGTGCTGGCGACGATGACGCCTGCCGACTACGCCCAGATGCGCGGCGGGCTGGGCGGAAGCTCGGGCTTCCAGTCGGACCAGTATCGGCGGCTCGAGTTCGTCATGGGCGCGCGCGACCCGAAGATGGTCGCGATCTTCGACGCGGAGCCGGAGCTGCAAGGGCCGCTCCGCGCCGAGCTGGCGCGCCCGAGCCTGTACGACGAGGCGCTGCGGCTCCTCGCGCGCGGCGGCCTGCCCGTGCCGGAGAGCCGGCTGGACCGCGACTGGTCGGCGCAGGCCGAGCCGTCCGACGAGGTCGAGGCGTGCTGGGGCCGCGTCTACGCCGACACGGGCCGATGGTGGGACCTGTACGAACTCGCGGAGAAGCTGGTCGACCTCGAATACCATTTCCAGATCTGGCGCTTCCAGCATCTGAAGACCGTCGAGCGCGTGATCGGGTTCAAGCGCGGCACCGGCGGCACGCCCGGCGCGCCCTATCTGGCGCGGGTGATCGAGCAGCGCTTCTTCCCCGAACTGCTGAACGTGCGATCGAGTTTGTGACCGGCCCCAAGGTTCCGGTTATGCCCTCCGCCCCGCTTCGCTCTGGACTTCCGACCCCCGTCGGCCCAATTCGGCCGGGATAAGGAGCACGATCATGGCGACCATGGGCCGGTTCGAGTGGGACGACCCCTTCCTCCTCGACGAGCAGTTGACCGACGACGAGCGGATGATCCGCGACACCGCGCACGCCTACGCGCGCGAGAAGCTGCTGCCGCGGATCGCCGACGCGTTCCAGCACGAGCACACCGACCCCGCGATCTTCCGCGAGATGGGCGAACTCGGGCTGCTCGGCCCGACGATCCCGGAGGAATATGGCGGCGTCGGCGCGTCCTACGTCGCCTACGGCCTCGTCGCGCGCGAGGTGGAGGCGATCGACTCAGGGTACCGCTCGATGATGAGCGTCCAGTCGTCGCTCGTGATGTATCCGATCTATTCATACGGCTCCGAAGAGCAGAAGCGTAAGTTCCTGCCCCGCCTCGCTTCCGGCGAGTGGATCGGCTGCTTCGGCCTGACCGAGCCGGACGCCGGCTCCGACCCCGGCTCGATGACGACGCGCGCGGTCAAGACCGCGGACGGCTACCGTCTGTCGGGGTCCAAGACCTGGATCTCGAATTCGCCCATCGCCGACGTGTTCGTCGTCTGGGCGAAGTCGGACGCGCATGGGGGCGCCATCCGCGGCTTCGCCTTCACGCGCGAAGAGGCGGGCGCGGGGCTGGTCACGCCCAAGATCGAGGGCAAGCTCAGCTTGCGCGCGTCGATCACCGGCATGATCATGATGGACGAGATCGAGCTGGGCGAGGACGCGCTCCTCCCCGAGGTGCAGGGGCTGAAAGGCCCGTTCGGCTGCCTCAACCGCGCGCGCTACGGCATCTCCTGGGGCGCCATGGGCGCGGCCGAGTTCTGCTTCCACGCCGCGCGCCAATACGGCCTCGACCGCAAGCAGTTCGGCACGCCGCTCGCCGGCCGCCAGCTCTACCAGAAGAAGCTGGCCGACATGGAGACGGAGATCGCGCTGGGGCTCCAGGCGTCGTTGCGCGTCGGCCGGCTGATGGACCAGGGCCGCTTCGCCCCCGAGATGGTCAGCCTGATCAAGCGCAACAACGTCGGCAAGGCGCTCGACGTCGCCCGCCACGCGCGCGACATGCACGGCGGCAACGGCATCTCGGGCGAGTACCACGTCATGCGCCACCTGATGAACCTCGAGACGGTCAACACCTACGAGGGCGCGCACGACGTCCACGCGCTGATCCTGGGGCGGGCGATCACGGGGATAGCGGCGTTCTGAGGAGCGACCTTCACCCCCGCTATCCCACCCCGGCGAAGGCCGGGGCCCAGGGTGGCGGGGGCGGACGGCCGCGGGGTCCGCGCCTGTCGGCTCGTCGTCCTCGACCGCGCGACGGGCGCGGTGATCGGGTCGAGCCGCTACGACAACCACCGTCCGGACTTGGACCGCGTCGAGATCGGCTGGACCCTCCTCGCGCGCTCGCACTGGGGCGGGACGGTGAACCGCGAGGTGAAGCGATTGATGATCGGGCACATGCTGCGCCAAGTCTCGACGGTCGTCTTCCGCGTCGGCGAGGCGAACCTGCGCTCGCGGCGCGCGCTGGAGAAGATCGGGGCCGTGCTGACCGACGAGACGGAGGACGCCGTCATGGCGGGCCGGCCCGTGCGCCACCTCGTCTACGCGATCGACCGCGTGCCCGGATAGGCCGTCATCCCAGCGAAAGCTGGGATCGCGTGGAGGGCGGGGTCACCCTCCAGTCGCAGCGACCCCAGCTTTCGCTGGGGTGACGAGCTGGGTATGGCCCGAGGATGACGGACAGCCCCCATCCCCTCGCCGGCGTCAAGGTCGTCGAGCTCGCGCGCATCCTGGCGGGACCCTGGGCGGGCCAGGTGCTGGCCGACCTCGGCGCGGAGGTGGTGAAGGTCGAAGGGCCGGGCGGCGACGACACGCGGACCTGGGGGCCGCCCTTCGTCGAGGAGGCGGACGGCTCTCGGACGGCGGGCTACTACCATGCGTGCAACCGGGGCAAGCGGCTGGTCGTCGCCGACTTCGCGACGGCGGAGGGCCAGGCGGCGGTGCGCGATCTGGTCCGCGACGCCGACGTGCTGATCGAGAATTTCAAGGTCGGCGGGCTGGCGAAGTACGGGCTCGACTACGCCAGCCTGTCGGCGGTCAACCCGCGGCTGGTCTACTGCTCGATCACCGGCTTCGGGCAGGACGGGCCCTACGCGTCGCGACCGGGCTACGACTTCATCATCCAGGGCATGGGCGGGATCATGGACCTGACGGGCGAGCCCGACGGCGCGCCGCAGAAGTGCGGCGTCGCGTTCGCCGACCTGTTCACCGGCCTCTACTCCGTCATCGCGATCCAGGCGGCGCTCCGCATGCGCGAGCGGACGGGGCGCGGGCAGCAGGTCGACATGGCGCTGCTCGACTGCATGACGGGGGTGCTCGCCAACCAGGCGATGAACTGGTTCCTGTCGGGCGCGACCCCGCCGCGCGTCGGCAACGCGCACATGAACGTCAGCCCCTACGCCGTCTTCCCCACCGCGGACGGGTGGTTCATCCTTGCGGTCGGCAACGACGCGCAGTTCCGGCGCTTCTGCGACGTCGCGGGGCTGGACGCGGACGATCCGGCCTACGCCACCAACGCGCTCCGCATCGGGAACCGCGCGCGCCTGTTCGCCGCGATCGAGGCGGCGACGCGCGGGTTCGCCCGCGACGACCTCCTGGCGAAGCTGGAGGCGGCGGGCGTGCCGGCGGGGCCGATCAACACGGTCGCGCAGGCCTTCGCCGATCCGCAGGTCGCCCATCGCGGCATGCGGATCGAGGTCGAGCGCGAGGACGGGACGGTGCTGCCAGGACTGCGGACGCCGATCCGCTTCTCGGATGCGGAGCTGGCGTTGGGCCGGGCGGCGCCCAGCCTGCCTCCGTCACCCCGGGCTTGACCCGGGGTCCCGCTTCTTTCTTCTAGTCGGCCGAGAAGAAGCGGGACCCCGGATCAGGTCCGGGGTGACGGTCACAGGAGAGCGCAGTTTGTCAGCCCAACCACCTCTGACCGGCCTCCGGATCGTCGAGATGGCCGGGATCGGCCCCGGTCCCTTCGCGGGCATGATGCTGGCGGATCACGGCGCCGACGTGATCCGGATCGACCGCGGCGTGCGGAACGGCTTCACGATCGACGCCAAGGACCCGCTGCTCCGCTCACGCCGGTCGGTGGCGTTGGATCTGAAACGGCCGGAGGCGGTCGCGGCGGTGCGGCGGATCGTCGGCGAGGCCGACGGGCTGATCGAGGGCTTCCGCCCCGGCGTGATGGAGCGGCTTGGCCTGGGACCGGACGTGCTCCTCGGCGACAATCCGCGCCTCGTCTACGGCCGCATGACCGGTTGGGGACAGGGCGGGCCGATGGCGGATCAGCCCGGGCACGACATCAACTACATCGCGCTCTCGGGCACGCTCGACGCGCTCGGGCGCGCGGGCGGGAAGCCGACGCCGCCGATCAACCTCGTCGGCGATTTCGGCGGCGGCGGCATGCTGCTGGCGTTCGGGATGCTCGCGGCGCTCCTCCAGGCGCAGCGGAGCGGGCGGGGGCAGGTCGTCGATTGCGCCATGACCGAAGGATCGGCGCTGCTGATGGCGCAGATCTGGGGCTTCCGGGCGATGGGCCGATGGGGTGCGCCCAGAGGGGGCAACCTCCTCGACACCGGCGCGCACTTCTACGACAGCTTCGAATGCGCGGACGGCCGCTTCGTCGCCGTGGGCGCGATCGAGCCGCAATTCTACCGCGAGCTGCGTGACGTCATGGGGCTGGACGACGCCGCCTGGGACGCGCAGCTCGACCCGCGCGCTTGGGGGGCGCTGAAGGAGGAGCTCGCCGCCCGCTTCCGCACGCGCGCGCGCGACGAGTGGGTGGCCGCGTTCGAAGGCCGCGAGGCCTGCGTGACGCCCGTCCTCGATCCGGCGGAAGCGATGGCGCACCCGCACAACGTCGCGCGCGAGGCGTTCGTGACCGCGGGCGGCGTGCCCCAGCCCGCCCCCGCCCCGCGCTACGGCGAAAGCGCCACGGTGCCGCCGCGCATGGCGGACGAGCGGGAGGACGCGGCGGTGCTCCGCGACCTGGGCTTCGCCGACGACGAGATCGCGGCGCTCGGCCACTAGGATGCGGTTCACCGTCAACAACCAGCCCGTCGAGTACCGGCTCGATCCCGACACGCCGCTCCTCTGGGCGTTGCGCGACGCGTCCAACCTGACGGGGACGAAGTTCGGGTGCGGCACGGGCCATTGCGGGGCGTGCGTCGTCGACGTGGACGGCGTCGCGCGGGTGTCGTGCCTCGTGCCGATCGGGTCGATCGAGGGGTCGGACGTCACCACGATCGAGGGGCTGTCGCGCGACCGCGACCACCCGCTCCAGCTCGCCTTCATCGCGGAGAACGTAGTCCAGTGCGGATTCTGCGTGCCGGGGATCATCATGGCGGCGCAGGCGCTTCTCCGCCGCGACCCGGCCCCGAGCGAGGAGCGGATCCGGCGCGAGATCACCAACATCTGCCGCTGCGGGATCTATCCCCGCCTCGTCCCCGCGATCCAGCGCGCCGCGCGCGCGATGCGCGGCGAGGAGGTGATCCCCGCGGGCGCCCGCCCCGACATCGACCCGGAGGACGCCGGCCGCGTGGTGCCGGCGCTGACGCCGAGGTGATGCGCGATCCTGTCGTTTCGCTGACGACCCGGTTCAGCCTTCGATCAAAGCCGGTCGCGTAGGAAGCATCATCGGGGCCGGAGCGTGGACCGGCGGGGAGAGGATGGACGAGATGGGACGTGGATTGATCGCGATGCTGCTCACAGCGGCGGCCATCGTGCCCGGCGTCGCCCTGGCGCAGGGCGTCCAGGCGGAAGCGCGCATCGACGAGAACTTCTCGGATGGCGGCGACAGGGCCGCGCGCCGCGCCGAGCGCCGGACGGAGCGCGCCGAGCGCCGCGCCGACCGTGCGGAGCGGCCGGGTCTCGCCGTTGGCGCCGCGGCCGCGGCGGTCGCGCGTGACGAGCGCCGGTCGGAGCGCGTCGACCGGCCGGGTCGGGATCGCGGCGACCGCCTCGGGCAGGACCGCTTCGACGGCGGTCGCCGGGGAGATCACGACGACCGGCGCGAAGAGCGGGTGGAGCGGCGCCAGGATCGCTTCGAGCGTCGGGACGACCGTCGCGACTGGCGCGACGACCGGCGGGAGGATCGTCGTGATTGGCGCGACGACGGCCGCGGACGCGGCTCCTGGTACGACGGTCGCGACCGGCGAGGCGATGAGCGGTTCGGCGCCTATGACGGCGGCCGCGTGTGGAACCGTGGCTGGCGCGACGATCGGCGGTACGACTGGTCGCGCCAGCGCAACGTCGACCGGGCGCGCTACCGCCTGCCGCGCTACTACGCGCCGCAAGGCTTCGGCTATGGCTACCGCCCGTTCGGGATCGGCGCCCAGCTGTCGCGCGGGCTGTGGCAGCCGAACTACTGGATCAACGATCCCTGGTCGTTCCGTCT
>DASVSW010000199.1:0-3176 GCA_036387895.1 Sphingomonas sp. | reverse complement strand
ACCGTCAACATCCAGCACGTCGAAAGCCTCAACGACGTGGTCGCGTCCTTCACACGCGTGCGGGTCCGCGAGACGGTGCCCGACCACGTCTTCGAGAACGCCGAGATCGAGGTGGTCGACATACCCCCCGACGAGCTGATCGAGCGGCTCAAGGAGGGCAAGGTCTATGTCCCCGAGGAGGCCACGCGCGCGCTCGGCTCCTTCTTCTCCAAACCGAACCTGTCGGCCTTGCGCGAGTTGGCGCTGCGCCGCGCCGCCCAGGCGGTCGACGCGCGGATGCTGGAGGAGCTGCGCGCGGGCGGCGTCGGCGGAACCTGGGCGGGGTCGGAGCGGATCGTCGTCGCGGTGAGCGAGCTGCCGGGCGCGGAAGGGCTGGTTCGCGCCACCAAGCGGCTGGCCGACGCGCTCCACGCGCCCTGGACCGCCGTCCATATCGAGACGCCGCGCAGCCGCGGCTTCGGCCCCGACGAGCATCGCCGCCTAGCCGACGTCCTCGCGCTCGCCACGCAGCTCGGAGGCCAAGTCGCGAGCGTCCCAGCGACCTCGGCGGTGGAGGGCTTGAAGCGTTTCACCATCGACGCGCGCGCGACTCAGCTCGTCGTGGGCAAGTCGGCGCGGTCGCGCTGGTTCGAGCTGCGCCACGGCTCGGTCGTCGACCGGCTGGTCCGCGAGACGCCGGGCGTCGCCGTCCATGTGCTGCCGCTCGAGGGGGCGCCCGCCAAGGCGACGGCACGGGCCGCGCGCGCGAGGCGCTCGGAGGACTGGCGCGGCTACGCTTGGACCGCGCTCATGGTGGCGGCCGTCACGGCGGGCGGGCGCGGGCTGCTCAACCTGCTCGACATCGGCAACGTAGCACTCCTCTACCTGTTGCCGGTCATGGCCGCCGCGAGCCTGTTCTCGTTGCGCGTCGGGCTGTTCGCGGGCGCCACGGCCAGCCTGGCCTATAACTTCTTCTTCATTCCGCCCACGGGCACGCTGACGATCCGCGATCCGGAGAACGTCGTCTCCTTCTTCGTGCTGCTCGGCATCGCGTTCGCCACCAGCCAGCTCGCGTCGCGCGTGCGCGTCCAGGCCGACCTCGCCGCCGAGAGCGCGCGCGCCAACGCCACGCTCGCCGGCTTCCTGCGCCAGCTCACGACGCTCGGTGACCGGGACGCCGTGGCGAGCACGGTCTGCGCGGAGATCGCCCGGCTCTTCGACCTCCACGTCATGCTGCTGCAGGACGACGGCGCGGGTCTCGCCCCCGTCGCCGCGAGCCGGCCCGGCGACCGGTTGGAGACGATGGAGCTCGCCGCGGCGCGATGGGCGTACGACAGCGGCAAGCCCGCGGGCGCCGGATCGGGGACCCTCGCCGCATCCGACTGGCGCTTCCAGCCGCTCAGCACGGGCGGCCGCACGCTCGGCGTGATCGGATTATTGCGTGACGACGTGCGGAATCCGGTCCGGTCCGACCAGTGGCCGCTCCTTATGAGCCTTGTCGACCAGGCGGCGCTCGCGCTCGACCGGTTGCGGCTGCAGGACGACATGCGGGAGATCGACCGGTTGCGCGAGCGCGATCGGCTGCGCGCGGCCTTGCTCTCGTCGGTCGGCCACGACCTGCGCACGCCGCTCACCTCCGTGCTCGCCGCTGCCGCCGAGCTCCGGCGCGATTGCACGCCGCAGCTCATCGACACGATCGAAGCCGAGGCGCAGCGGCTCAACCGCTTCGTCGCCAACCTGCTCGACATGGCCCGCGTGGAGGCGGGCGCGCTCAAGCTCGCCGTCGAGGCCGTCGACCTGACGGACGCGGTCGCCGCCGCCGTCCACGACACGCGCCGGTCGCTCGAAGGGCACCCGATCCGCTTGGAGGTCGCGCCGAACCTGCCCTTCGTGCGGGTGGACCCGCAACTGTTCCACCACTGCCTGCTCAACCTGCTCGACAACGCCGGCCGCTACGCCGATCCGGGCACGCCGATCACGGTGCGGGGAGAGCGTCGTCCGGGCGCGCTGACCCTGTCGGTCATCGACGCGGGCCCCGGCATCCCGCCCGGCCGCGAGCGCGAGGTGTTCGAGACGTTCCGTCGCCTCGAAGGATCCGACCGCTCGGGCGGCACCGGCCTCGGTCTCGCCATCGTGAAGGGCTTCGCCGAAGCGATGGGGCTGGCGGTCCAGGCAGCGAACCGTGAAGAGCCTCGGGGCGCGGTGTTCACCCTCACCTTTCCCGACCGCCTGCTTGTGTTCGACACGGGCCAAGGAGCCGAGCTTTGAACGAACCGCGCGTGCTCATCGTCGACGACGAGGTCCATATCCGCCGGCTGCTCCGCGGCACGCTGGAGCGCGCCGGCTACCGCCCGCTCGAGGCCGCGACCGCGCGGGAGACGATGGACGCGGTAGCCGCGTCGCTGCCCGACGCGGTCCTGCTCGATCTGGGTCTGCCCGACCGCGACGGCCTGGAGCTCGTGCCGTTGCTCCGGCGCGCCGGTCCGGCGGTGATCGTGGTCTCCGCGCGCGAGGGCACGGAGGACAAGGTGGCGGCGCTCGATCTCGGCGCCGACGACTACGTCACCAAGCCTTTCGACACGGACGAGCTTCTCGCCCGCTTGCGCGCCGCCCTCCGCCATAAGCTCGACGAGCGCGGCGCGGCCCCCCGGCTGCGCGCGGGCGAGGTCGAGATCGACCTGATCGATCGCCGCATCCGCAAGCACGGCGAGGAGGTCCACCTCACCCGCAAGGAGTACGAGGTGCTCTCCACGCTCGCCGCGTCGCCAGGCCGCGTCGTGACGCACCAGACGATCCTGAAGGCCGCCTGGCCCTACGAGCACGACCGACGCATCGAGTATCTCCGGATCGTCGTGCGCAACCTCCGCCAGAAGATCGAACCCGACCCGGCCGCGCCGACGATCATCCGGAACGAGCTCGGTGTCGGGTACAGGCTTATGGCGGAAGGGTGACAGCGGCTAGGGTTAAAACCCAATCAGCGGGTTGAGACGGGCTAGGTTTTCTGATTCAGGGGCGTGGGGCGGGGCCGATGGAGGTGACGCATGGCGCTGTTCTGGGTGTCGGATGAGGCATGGGCGGCGGTGGAGCCGCATCTTCCCAAGAACCAGCCTGGCGCACGCCGGGTGGACGACCGGCGCGTGATCTCCGGCATCTTCCACGTCCTGAAGGTTGGCTGCCGCTGGTGCGACTGCCCGGCC
>DASVSW010000198.1:0-13613 GCA_036387895.1 Sphingomonas sp. | reverse complement strand
AGGCGGCGGTGCGGACGGTCGCCAACAGCCGGTCGTTGCCCCAGGGCTTGGAGACGAAGTCGGTCGCCCCGCGCTTCATCGCCTCGACGGCGACGTTGACGCCGGCGTGCGCGGTGATCATCACCACGATCGCGTCCGGATCGGCGGCGAGCAGCCTTTCGAGCAGCGCCAGCCCTTCGGCGGCGTCGGTCGCCCCGCGCGCGAAGTTGGCGTCGAGCAGGACCACGTCGGGCCGCCGCTCGGCGACGACCGCAAGCGCGGCGTCGGGCGTCGACAGCGTCACCACCTCGCGGAACAGCCCGCGCAGCAGCAGCCGCGCGGCGACGAGGATGTCCTCGTCGTCGTCCGCGACGACGCACAGATCGAACTCCGCCCCGCTCCCCATGTGACCGCTCCCGTACATACCCTGTGCGGAAGCGGACAATCAATTATCGTGCCAGGGCGCCGGGTGGTGGGCCGATCCCTCCTTCCCTCCCACCCCGGCGAAGGCCGGGGCCCAGCTGCCGTGCCGCTCGCGAGCGGATGAGCCCCCTTCTTATAGGCCAGTGACGCTGGGCCCCGGCCTTCGCCGGGGTGGGCGCTTGCAGGCGTTCGTCGGCGCGAACGAAGCGGTTGGCACGCCTTATGCGAAGGTTCCGGCATGGCCATCCCGGCCCTCGACGGAGACCCGACATGAAGCCTTTCCTCCACCAGATCGTCAGCGCGTTCGGCGCGATCGTCGGCGCCGCTTGCCTCACCGTCATGGCGGCCGCTCCCGCCGCTTCCGCCGTCGCGGCCGCCCCTGGCCTGCTAGCGTGAACCCCGGCGACGTCCGTTTCCGGACGTCCCTGTCCGGAAACGGACATGAACCGATCGACGGCGACGGCCCTTCCCTTCGCGACGACGCTGGCACGGCGCTTGCTACGGGACCGGACGGAGGAGTGACGATGAGCGTGGTGAGGATGCCCAAGAGCGAGCCGGCGGGCGACCGGCCGGCGACCGGCGGCGCGATGGACCGCGTCGTCGAGCGCCGCGGCCCGCCGACCTGGGCGAAATGGGCGGCGGGCGCGCTCGCGCTGCTGATCGCGGCGGCGCTGTTCTGGTTCTACGCGCCGCGTTCGGACTCGCAGACGGTCAGCGCCGACCGGCTCACCATCTCGACGGTGTCGAACGGGACGTTCGACGACTTCATCCCCTTGCGCGCCCGCGTCACCCCGCTCCTCACCGTCTTCCTCGACGCGATCGAGGGCGGGCGCGTCGAACAGGTGATCGCCGAGGACGGCCAGTCGCTGGCCCCCGGCCAGCTCATCGCCGTGCTGTCCAACGCCGAGCTCCAGCTGTCGGTGCTGGCGCGCCAGACCGAGGTCGAGCAGCAGATCAACAACATGCGCAGCCAGGAACTGGCGCTGGCGCAGACCCGCGTCACCAATCAGCGCGCGGTGCTGGAGGCGGACCTCGCGCTCCAGCGGATGCAGCGCCAGTACGAGCGCGAAGCGCCGCTCGCCGCGCGCGGCTTCGTGGCGGGCCGGCAGTTCGAGGACACGCGCGACCAGGCGCGCTACGAGCGCGCGCGGCTAGAGGTGCTGCGCCGCGGCCAGGCGACCGACGAACGGCTCCAGGGCAGCCAGCTCGCGCAACAGCGCGCGTCGGCCCGGTCGCTCCAGACCAGCCTCCAGCTCGCGCGATCCAGCCTCGAGGCGCTGAACCTGCGCGCGCCCGTCGGCGGGCGGCTGTCGGGGTTCAACATCCAGGTCGGCCAGTCCCTGTCGCGCGGCGAGCGGATCGGCCAGGTCGACAGCCCCGGCCGCAACAAGCTGATGGCGGGCGTGGACGAGTTCTACCTCGGCCGCGTCCAGCTCAATCAGCGCGCCAACGTCGAGTGGGGCGGCAAGACCTACGCCGCGCGCGTCGCCAAGATCTATCCGCAGGTCCAGAACGGCCAGTTCCAGGTGGACCTCCAGTTCACCGCCGGCGAGCCGGCGGGCATCCAGGTCGGTCAGACGCTCCAGGCGCGGCTCACGCTCGGCGACCCGGTGCCCGCCCGCCTGATCCCGAACGGGGCCTTCTACAACGAGACGGGGGGAAGCTTCGTCTTCGTGGTGTCGCCCGACGGCGGCTCGGCGGTGAAGCGCCCGGTCCGGCTCGGCCGCCGCAACGCCACCTCGATCGAGGTGCTCGAAGGGCTCGACCCGGGCGAGCGCGTCATCACCAGCCCGTACACCGGTTTCGCCGACAAGGATCGGCTCGACCTCTCCGCAGCGAAGGATTGAACCCCATGCTCCACATGCGTGCGCTCTCGCGCGTCTACCGCACCGACACCGTCGAGACGACCGCGCTGGACGGGATCGACCTCGACATCCACGACGGCGAGTTCGTCGCGATCATGGGCCCGTCGGGCTGCGGCAAGTCGACGCTCCTGAACCTGGTCGGCATGCTCGACAGCCCGTCGAGCGGGTCCTACGTCTTCAACGGGCAGGAAGTCGCCGGCCTGTCGGAGACGAAGCTCGCCGAGGTGCGCAAGGCGAACATCGGCTTCATCTTCCAGAGCTTCAACCTGGTCGACGAGTTGACGGTCCGCGAGAACGTCGAGCTCGCGCTCCTTTACCACGACGTCCCCGCCGCCGAACGCCGCCGCCGGGCCGACGAGGTGATGGACCGCGTCGGCGTCGCCCACCGCGCGCGCCATCGCCCCAGCCAGCTGTCGGGCGGCCAGCAGCAGCGCGTCGCCGTCGCCCGCGCGCTGGTGGCGCAGCCCAAGCTGATCCTGGCGGACGAGCCCACCGGCAACCTCGACACCAACCCCGGCGAGGAGGTGATGAAGATGCTCCAGTCGCTCAACGCGGCGGGCTCCACGATCGTGATGGTCACCCACTCGCCCACCCACGCCGACTACGCCGGCCGCGTCGTCAGCATGCTCGACGGCCGCATCCTCCAGGAGCGGCGGCGGGCCGCCTGAAGGGAGCGCGGACGTGATCGGCCACCATCTCGCCTTCGCGCTGCGGATGCTGGTCCGGCATCGCGCTTTTGCGGCGATCAACATCGGCGGGCTGGCGCTGGGGCTGGCCGGCTGCCTGATGATCTGGTCCTACGTGTCGTACGAGCGCGGCTACGACCGCTGGCTCCCCGATCACGAACGCGTGTTCCAGGTGCAGGCGACGTGGCGCGAACCCGGCCAGCCGGTCACGCGCTCGCAGGCGAGCCCCTTCCCGGTCCGTCAGACGCTGCCCGGCGGCTTCCCGCAGATCGAGGCGATCACCGTGGTGCGACCGGGTCCCGCCCCGGTTACCCGGAACGGCGAGCCCGTCTTCGTCGAGACCGCGGCGGTGGACCCCAGCTTCTTCGACATCTTCCCGCTTCCGTTCCTGCACGGCTCGGCGCGCACCGCACTGCCCGACACCGACACGGTCGTGCTGACCGAGAGCGAGGCGTTGAAGCAGTTCGGCAGGACGGACGTCGTCGGGCGCACGCTGTCCTCGGGCGCTGGTGAGGGAAGGCGGGACCGCCGTGTCGGCGGGGTGCTCCGCGACCTGCCCAAGAACTCCAGCCTACGCTTCGGACTCCTCTCGCGCTGGAACGCGGCGGGCGCAGCCGACTGGCCTATCGAGGAACGCAGCTGGGGGGTCATGAACCAGCAGCACTACGTGAAGCTCCGGCCCGGCGCCGACGCGGCGGCGATCAACGCCGCGCTGCCCGCTTGGGAGAAGCGCGTCGTCACGCCCCAGGTGATCGGCGGGCGCAGCGTGTCGCAGGCCGACTTCATGGACCTGAAGCTCGTGCCGCTGGCCGACATCCACCTGGGCGAAGCGCAGAGCCAGGGCCTCGCGCCCGGCGGCGACCCGCGGACGCTCGCGACCTTCATGATCATCGCGGTGCTGACGCTCGGCATGGCGGTGATGAACTTCGTCAACCTGTCCACCGCGCGCGCGGCGCAGCGGGCGCGCGAGGTGGCGCTGCGCAAGGTCTTGGGCGCCACGCGCGGGCAGCTGGCGGGCCAGATGCTGGTCGAATCGCTGGTGGTGACCGGCGTCGCGATGCTGGTCGCGCTGGCGATCGTCGAACTCGCGACGCCGCTGATCGCCGACGCGGCCGACGCGACGCTCCGGTTCGGCTATCTCGGCGAGGGCGGGTCGCTGGTTCCCGCCGTCGGGCTGTGGCTCGCGACGGGACTGGCCGGCGGCCTCTACCCGGCGCTCCACCTCAGCCGGTTCCGCCCCGGCGAGGTGCTACGCGCCAACAAGTCCACGGTCGAGACGCCGGGAAGCGGGCGGCTGCGCACCGGCCTCGTCCTCCTCCAATTCGCGGTCGCGATCGGGCTGATCGCGTCCACCTGGGTGATCCAGGCGCAGACGGACTTCATCGCGCGGATGGATCCCGGCTACCGCCGCGACGGCCTGATCCAGATCGATTCCGCCTGGCGCTTCGCGGGCGACAGCGCCGAATACGACGCGGCCTCGCGCGAATTGCTGCGCGTGCCCGGCGTGGTGTCGGCCGGGCGCACCAACTTGGCGCTCGCGGCGGCCAACAAGAACCTCTCGGTCGCGATCGCACCCGGCGCGGTGCAGGACTTATCGGTCGGGGCCTACGCGATCGACCCGGGCTTCTTCACGACCATGAACATCAGGCTGCTCGCCGGGCGGCTGCCGACGGACACGCGTGGCGAGGACGTGGTGCGGCGCGACGGACTTGGTCCGACTACGAACGCCGCGGTCAACGTCGTGATCAACCGCGCGGCGGCGCGCGCGCTGAACTTGGGCGAGCCCTCGGATGCGGTGGGCAAGGTCTTCAGGCTAGGCGTCGACGGAGGAGACGGAACGACGCCCGCCACGGTCGTCGGCGTTGTCGGCGACACCCGCATCCGCACCCCGCGCGACCCGCTGGAGCCGATCGTCTACCTCTACGACCCGACGCGCACTTCGCAGGTGCTCGTCCGCTACGCGGGCGCCGCGCCCAGCGACGTGATGGCGGGCATCCGCCGCGTGTGGCGCAAGTTCGAGCCGGAGATCCCGTTCGACGCGCGGTTTGCCGAAGACATCCTGGCGGAGACCTACGCCGCCGAGCGGACGCGCGGCGTGCTCTTCCTCGGCTTCGCCGGGCTGGCGATCGCGATCGCGTGCTTAGGCCTCTACAGCCTCGCCGCCTTCGCCACCGAGCGGCGGACCAAGGAGATCGGCATCCGCAAGGTGCTGGGCGCCACCGTCCGCCACATCGTCCGGCTGCTCGCCTGGCAGTTCTCCAAGCCGGTGGTCGCCGCCAACCTCCTCGCCTGGCCGGTCGCCTGGTGGGCGATGCGCGACTGGCTGAACGGCTTCGACGCGCGGGTGGCGCTCACGCCCGGGCCGTTCGCGCTGGCCGGCCTCCTGGCGCTCGCCGTCGCGCTCGCGACCGTGTCGGGCCACGCGCTCCGCGTCGCCCGGCTGAACCCCGTCCACGCGCTTCGCTACGAGTAGGACCGGCCGATGTGGCGCAACTACCTGACCGTCGCCGTACGGGCGCTGTTCAAGCAGCGGACCTACGCGTTCATCAACATCCTGGGCCTCGCGCTGGGGCTGGCGGCGGCGCTGCTGCTGCTCCTCTACGTCCGCCACGAGACGCGCTTCGACCGGTGGCTGCCGGAGGCCGAGCGGGTGTACCAGGTCCAGTCGATCAACACCGATCCCGAGACCGGCCGCGTGTCGGTCCAGCAGGGCAGCCACGGCGCGGTCGCCGACCCGCTGGAGAAGGACTTCCCCCAGATCGAGGCGGTGGCGCGCGCCGATCAGGAGGAGCTGGTGCTGCTCCGCGGCGCGGAGCCGGTCTTCGCCGCTGCGTGGATGACGGAGCCCGAGTTCTTCCGCATCCTGGCGCTGCCGTTCCTGCGCGGCGACCCCCGCACCGCGCTCGCCGGGGCGGACGACCTGGTCCTGAGCCGGAGCGAGGCGATGCGCTTCTTCGGCACGCTGGACGTGGTCGGCCGCAGCCTCACCAACATCCGCCGCGGCGAGAAGCGCGGGATGCGCGTCACCGGCGTCTTCGAGGACCTGCCGCGGAACAGCCATCTCGACATCGACGCCGTCGGCCGGATCGGCGCGGAGGAGGCCGCGAACTGCAGCTGGGGCTGCGTCAACGGCGCGGTCTACGCCAAGCTCAAGCCCGGCGCCTCCGCCGAGGCGATCAACGCCGCGCTGCCCGCCTGGGAGAAGCGCAACATCCCGCCCGTCGACGTGGGCGGCGTCGCGGTCAGCGAGGGCGACGCGTTCGACTGGCGGCTGGTCAACGTGCGCGACGTGCATCTGAGCGGCGCGGAGCCGCTGTCGCCAGACCGCCCGACCAACGACCGGAGCACCATCGTCACCTTCACGGTGATCGCCTTCCTGATCCTAGGCATCGCGTCCGCCAATTTCGTCAACCTCGCGACCGCCCGCGCCGGCCAGCGCGCCCGCGAGGTCGCGTTGCGCAAGGTGCTGGGCGCCACGCGCCGCCAGCTGATCGCGCAGTTCCTGGGCGAATCCGTCCTCCTCACCGCCGTCGCGATGCTCATCGCCCTGGCGCTGCTCGAGCTGACGACGCCCGGCTTCTCCGACTATCTCGGCGCGGACCTCGAGATGGCGTATCTCGGGCCGGACGGGCTGCTCGCCCCGATCGTCGGGCTGACGCTGGTCGTCGGGCTGCTCGGCGGCCTCTACCCGGCCTTCGTCCTGTCGCGTTATCAGCCGGGCGTCGTCCTGAAGGCGAACCGCTCGTCCGCCGAGCCGGGCGGCGCGGGGCGGCTGCGGACGGCGTTGGTGGTGGCGCAGTTCGCGGTGTCGATCGGGCTGATCGTCTGCACGGCGGTCATCTACGCCCAGACGCGCTTCGTGCGGACCACGGACGCCGGCTATCAGCGGGGCGGCATCCTCCAGGTCGAGAACCTCAACCGCGCGGCGGTGCTGCCGGTGACCGAGACGTTGATCCGCGAGGCGAAAGCCGTGCCGGGCGTCCGGAACGCCGCCGCCGGCGCGATCTCGATCGCGAGCGGCACCACGCTCAACAACGGCGTCCAGGTACCCGGCCGCGCCAAGCCGATCACCATCGGCTGGTACAGCGTCTCGCCCGAATTCCACGAGACGATGGGGCTGAAGCTGCTCGCCGGACGCACCCTGTCGCGCCGCTACGCCAAGGACAGCCACCGGCTGGACGACGTGGTGCTGGCGGGGGGCGAAGCGCTCGACGCGCGGATGCGGCAGTACGCCGCGCGCGGGTCGAACGTGGTCGTCAACCGGCTGGCCGCGCGCCAGCTGGGCTTCTCCGACCCGACGCAGGCGCTGGGCGAGACGCTCAGGGTCAACACCTATCCCGACCGGATCGGCATGCTGCCCGTGACGGTCGTCGGCGTGGTCGAGGACTCGCGCTTCCGCTCGATGCGCGAGCCGCCGGAGCCGATGATCTTCCACGACGACGGCCTCTACCGGACGCTGATCGTGCGCTACGCCTCGCCGCGGCCGGAAGCGGTGCGCGACGCGGTCGGCGCGGTCTGGCGGCGGCTGGTCCCCGAAGTGCCCTATGTCAGCGAGTACGAGGACGCGGAGCTCGCCGAGCTGTACCGCACCGACGAGGCGCGCGGGGTCGGCTTCGCCGCCTTCGCGCTCCTCGCGGTGGTGATCGCGTGCCTGGGCCTGTTCGGGCTGGCCGCCTTCACCGCCGAGCGCCGCACCAAGGAGATCGGCGTCCGCAAGGTGTTCGGGGCGACGGCGCGCGACATCGTCCGCCTGCTCGCCTGGCAGTTCTCCAAGCCCGTCATCCTCGCCAACGTCGTCGCCTGGCCCGTCGCCTGGTGGACGATGCGCGCCTGGCTGAACGGGTTCGACGCGCGGGTCGCGCTGACGCCCGAACCCTTCCTCTTCGCCGGCTTCCTCGCGCTCGCGATCGCGATCGGCACCATCTCCGGCCACGCGCTCCGCGTGGCCCGCACCAACCCCGTCCACGCCCTCCGCTACGAGTAGGATAGACCATGCGCTCCCGGACCATCCCCATCCTCCTGGCCTTCGTCGCCGCCGGAGCCGCGTCGGCCGCCGACGCGCCGCGGACCGTCGAGCTGCCCCGCTTCACGTCGCTCAAGCTGATGGGCGGCGGCGAGGTCGCGCTGCGCCACGGATCGACGCAGCGGGTGACGGTCGCGGGCCGGGACCCGTCGCGCACCGTCATGCGCGTCGACGACCGGGGGACGCTGGTCATCCGCGCTTGCGAAGGCGACTGCCGCGGCCATTCGCCGCGCATCGAGATCGTCACGCCCGCCGCGCTCGCCGCCGTCGCGATCAGCGGCGGCGGCCGGATCACCGGCGAGGGCCGCTGGCCCGCGCGGCGGTCGCTCGCCGTCGCGATCGAGGGTGGCGGCCAGATCGACACGACCGCGCTCGACGCGGACGACGTCGCGGCGGCGGTCAGCGGCGGCGGATCGATGACCGTGTCCGCGCGCAAGTCGCTCGCGGCGGTGATCAATGGCGGCGGGCGCATCGCCTATCGCGGCGACCCGCGCACCACCCGCGTGATCAACGGCGGGGGTGCTGTCGTCGCCCTCCGCGACCAGCGGCGCTGAAGGGGAGGAACGGCCATGTGGCGCAATTACCTGACGGTCGGCATCCGGGCGCTCGCCAAGAGCCGCGCCTACGCCGCCATCAACATCGTCGGCCTGGCGCTGGGCCTCGCGGCCTGCGTGCTGATCCTGCTCTACGTCCGCTACGAGACGTCGTACGACGACTGGATGGAGGGCGCGGAGAACGCCTACCAGGTCCAGACCTACTATTCCGCGACCGAGACCGGAGGCGAGGAGATGAAGCTGCAGGTGAGCGGCATCGTCACCGGCCGCGCGCTCAAGAAGGACTATCCGCAACAGGTCGAGGAGGTCGTCTATGTTCGCGGCTTCGGCCCGATCGTCCTTCAGGACGGCCAGGCGGGGCAGATCGAGCAACTGCGCATGGTCGACGGCGACCTGTTCAAGATCTTCCGCGTCCCCTTCGTCCGCGGCAGCCGCGAGACGGCGCTGCCCGACACTAATTCGATCGCGCTGTCGGAAAGCGAGGCGAAGCGGCGCTTCGGCAACGCCGACCCGGTCGGCAAGACGCTGACGATCGTCGATAACGCGGGCAACGTCGACTACCGCATCACGGGCGTGTTCAAGGATTTCCCCAAGAACTCGCACTTCACCGCCAACGCGGTCGCGCGGTTCGACCTGGGCGTCCAGTTCGCCGACCGTATGGAGGCGGTGACCGACTGGGACAACCAGCAGGGCTGGAACTACGTCCGGCTGCGCTCGCCGGCCGACGCCGACACGATCCACGCCAACATGCCCGCCTGGGAAAAGCGCAACATCCCCGACGTGAACGTCGGCGGCCAGCGCTCCAACCCCGGCGACGTCCAGGACTACCGCCTGGTCAACATCCGCGACGTCCACCTGGGCGAGGGCCAGGACGCGGCGATCACGCCGGGCAACGACCGCTTCACCGTGATCACCTTCGCGGTGATCGCGTTCCTGGTGCTCGGCATGGCGTGCATCAACTTCACCAACCTCGCCACCGCCCGCGCTTCGCAGCGCGCGCGCGAGGTGGCGTTGCGCAAGGTGCTGGGCGCCACGCGCAAGCAGCTGATCGCGCAGTTCCTAGGGGAATCGCTGCTGGTCGCGATCCTGGCGATGCTGGTGGCGCTCGCGGCCGTGGAGCTCGCGATGCCCGCGTTCAACGCGTTCCTCGACGCCGACATCGGGTTGAACTACCTGGGCGAAGGCGGCGTGCTCCTGCCGCTGCTAGCGCTGGTGCTCGTCGTCGGGCTGGCGAGCGGGGTCTATCCCGCCTTCTACCTCGCCCGGTTCGAGCCGGCGAAGATCCTGAAGGCGAACAAGTCCGCGTCGGACGCGCAAGGGTCCGGGCGGTTGCGCAACGTGCTGGTCGTGGGCCAGTTCGCGGTGTCGATCGCGCTGATCATCTGCACCGCCGTCATCTACGCCCAGACCGTCTACGCGCGCACCGCCGACGCCGGTTACAAGCGCGACGGGCTGCTCCAAGTCGGCAATCTCGGCTTCAAGGGCGTGGAGCCCGGCGTGGACCAGGCGATCACCGAGCAGATCCGCCGCCTGCCCGGCGTCAAGGCGGCGGCGCGGACGCAGATCGGCGTCAACCCAGGCAACAACTCGATGATGAACGTCTACCCGGCCAACAGCACGCAAGGCCAGGAGATCGGCAACTACTCGGTCGAGGCGGGCTTCTTCGAGGCGATGGGGATGAAGATCCTCGCCGGCCGCGACTTCTCGGAAGCGCAAGGGCGCGACGACCGCACCATCCCCTTCCCCTCCACCGACGAGGAGCAGGCGGCCGCGATGCGGGCGCTGGTGCAGCGTGGCGTCAACGTGGTCATCACCCGCGAGACCGCGCGCCGGCTGGGCTATCGCGATCCGGCGGCGGCCGTCGGCCAGAACCTCAAGGCGTCGCTCCTGTCGTCGGAGGAGTACGGCCTGACGCCGATCACCGTGGTGGGCGTCGTGGAGGACGCGCGCTTCCGCTCGGTCCGCGACCCCCTGCAGCCGATCGTCTACACCATGCGCCGCAACGGCTTCGGCGACATCGTGGTCCGGTTCGAGGGCGACCCCGCGCAGGTCCGCGGCCAGGTCGAGCAGGTGTGGAAGCGCAACGTCGCACAGGTGCCCTTCGAAGGCGAGTTCGCCGACGACATCGTCCGCGAGCAGTACGACCGCGACGAGGCGCGCGGCCGGCTCTTCGCCGCCTTCGCGCTCCTGGCGGTGGTGATCGGGTGCCTGGGGTTGTTCGGCCTGGCCGCCTTCACCGCCGAGCGCCGCACCAAGGAGATCGGCGTCCGCAAGGTGCTGGGCGCGCGCACGCGGGACATCGTGCGGCTCCTCGTCTGGCAGTTCAGCCGCCCGGTGCTGATCGCGAACCTCATCGCCTGGCCGCTGGCCTGGTGGCTGATGCGCGACTGGCTGAACGGCTTCGACACCCGCATCGACCTGACGCCCACGCCGTTCCTGGTCGCCGGGCTGCTGGCGCTGTTGATCGCGGTCTTGACCGTCGGCGGCCACGCCTATCGCGTGGCGCGGACGAGCCCGGTCCGCGCGCTCCGGTACGAGTAGGAAGGGGGAGGTGGCGCACCCGACAGGATTCGAACCTGTGGCCTCTGCCTTCGGAGGGCAGCGCTCTATCCAGCTGAGCTACGGGTGCCTAGGGGTCGATCCGATAGCAGCACAGACGGGGTCGCGCCACCCTCATCTGCGCGCCCCTCATCTGCGAGGAAGCGTGACGGGCTGGAACGGGGCCAGCCCGCAGCTCGCGCCGCGCGCCGGGCCGCCGCCGATATAGAGGACGGTGACTATGTCCTGCGCGCAGAGCTGGTTGAGCGAGGTGGCGTAGGTGAAGCGCCGCTCGAAGCCGAGCCCGGGGCAAGGCTGGGGCAGCGTCACGCGATAGGCCTGCCCGCCCCTGCCGATGAAGTCGATCACCTGGTCGGACCGGACCCGGCTCTCGCGGATGGGGAGCGGGATGCACTGCCGCGGCTCGCCCGCGGGCGTCGCGGCGGGGATGCGGTCGGCGGCGGCGAGGGCCTGGTCCTGCCCGGCGCATGCCGAGAGCGCGAGGGGAAGGAGAACGAGGGCGGCCTTACGCATGGGCGGGCTCCTTGGGCGGGGGCGTCTTGGGCTCGAACGCGCAAAGGTCCGCGACGATGCATCGCCAGCATTCCGGTTTACGCGCCTTGCAGACGTAGCGGCCGTGGAGGATCAGCCAGTGGTGCGCGCCCAGGCGGAAGGGCTGGGGCGTCGCCGCCTCCAGCCCGAGCTCTACGGCGAGCGGCGTCTTGCCCGGCGCCAGCCCCGTGCGGTTGCCGACGCGGAAGATATGGGTGTCCACCGCGATCGTCTCCGCGCCGAACGCGCAGTTCATCACGACGTTGGCCGTCTTGCGCCCGACGCCCGGCAGCCGCTCCAGCGCGTCGCGGTCGGCCGGCACCTCGCCGCCATGCTCGTCGACCAGGCGCTGCGACAGCAGGATCACGTTTTTGGCCTTGGTGTTGTAGAGGCCGATCGTCTTGATGAAGTCGCGCACCCGCTCCTCGCCGAGCGCGACCATCGCCGCAGGGTCGTCGGCGACCGCGAAGAGCGGGCCCGTCGCCTTGTTAACGCTGACGTCGGTCGCCTGCGCCGACAGCGCGACCGCGACGAGGAGCGTGTACGGGTTCGACCAGCGCAGCTCGGTCTCCGGCGCCGGGTTCGCCTCCGCCAGCCGGCGGTAGAACTCGAAGGCCTGCTCCGGCGTCACAGCCCCAGCACGTCGCCCATGCGGTAGCGCCCCGGCGGCCGCCCCGCGAGCCAGAGCGCCGCCTTGACCGCGCCGCGCGCGAAGATGACGCGGTCCTGGCCCTGGTGGTTGAGCTCGATCCGCTCGCCCTCGGTCGCGAACACGACGCTGTGGTCGCCGATCACCGATCCGCCGCGCAACGAAGCGAAGCCGATCGTGCCCTCCGTCCGCGCTCCTGTCAGGCCCGCGCGGCCGTCGACGCGCACCTCGGACAGGGTCGTGTTCCGCCCGCGCGCCGCCGCCTCGCCGAGCAGTATGGCGGTGCCGCTGGGGGCGTCGACCTTGTGGCGGTGGTGCATCTCGACGATCTCGATGTCCCATTCGGGGCCCAGCCGCTCCGCCGCCTCGCGGACGAGCAGGCCGAGCAGCGTCACGCCGAGCGAGGTGTTCCCCGTCTGGAGCACGGCCACCTCGCGCGCGGCCTCGTCGATCAGGTCGTGGTGCCGCTGCGACAGCCCGGTGGTGCCGACGACGATCGGCGTCCCCGCCTCGCGCGCCGCCGCCAGATGCTCGGGCAACGCGCCGGGCGTCGAGAAGTCGACCAGCACGTCGGCGGCCTGCGCCAGCGGGCGGCAGTCGCCCCGCGCGTCGACCCCGCCCGCGACCTCCGCGCCGACCTCTTCGGCGACGTCGGCGATCGCACGGCCCATCCGCCCCGAACTGCCGTAGATGCCGATCGCGGTCATGGCGGCGCTCCTAGCGGGTGGGGACCGGCTCGGGGCCGGAATAGTCGTAGAAGCCGCGCCCGGACTTCCGCCCGAACCAGCCCGCTTCGACGTACTTCACGAGCAGCGGCGCGGGCCGGAACTTGGGGTCGCCCGTGCCCTCGAACAGCACGCGCGTGATCTCGAGGCAGGTGTCGAGCCCGATGAAATCCGCCAGCGTCAGCGGCCCCATCGGGTGGTTCAGCCCCAGCTGGCACGCGGCGTCGATGTCGGGGATGGTCGCGACCCCCTCGCCCAGCGCGAAGCACGCTTCGTTGAGCATCGGCATCAGCACGCGGTTGACGATGAAGCCCGGCGCATCGTTGGCGCGGACCACGCGCTTGCCCAGCCGCTCGGCGTAGCCCTCGACGGACGCGACCGTGGCATCGGAGGTCGCCAGCCCGCGGATCAGCTCGATCAGCCCCATGACCGGCACCGGATTGAAGAAGTGGACGCCGACGAAGCGGGCGGGGTCGGGCGACGCCTGCGCCAACCGGGTGATCGGGATGGACGAGGTGTTGGTCGCGAGCACGGCGTCGGCCCGCAGCACCGCGCCTACGTCCTTGAAGATGGCGCGCTTGATCTCCTCGCGCTCGGTCGCGGCCTCGATGACGAGGTC
>DASVSW010000197.1:0-1737 GCA_036387895.1 Sphingomonas sp. | reverse complement strand
GATTCGAACCAGACCGGCCAGATGCTGGCGGCCCTGCTCGGCTGGCCGCAGGGCACCTTCGCTTCCAAGGTCGAGGTCGAGGGCGAGGCGGTCAACGTCACCCGCGAGGTCGACGGCGGGCTCGAGACCGACCTGCTGACGCTTCCCGCGATCGTCACGACCGACCTCCGCCTCAACGAGCCGCGCTACGCGTCGCTCCCCAACATCATGAAGGCGAAGTCCAAGCCGATGGCGCAGAAGACGCCCGCCGATTACGGCGTTGACGTCTCCCCGCGCATCACCACCTTGAAGGTCGTGGAGCCCGGGAAGCGCCAGGCGGGGTCCAAGGTCGCCGATGTCGACGAGCTCGTCACCAAGCTGGCCGCGATGGGGATCTCCAAGTCATGAAGACGCTCGTCTGGGTCGAACATGACGGCAAGTCCGTCAAGGACGCGACGCTCTCCGCCGTCACCGCCGCTTCCAAGCTGGGCGAGGTGGACCTCCTCGTCGTCGGCCAGGGCGTCGGCGCGGTTGCGGAAGCCGCGGCCAAGATCGTGGGCGTCGGCACCGTCCTCGTCGCCGACGACGCGGCCTACGCCCATGCGCTGGCCGAGAACGTCGCCCCGCTCGTCGTCGAGCGGATGAACGATCACGACGCCTTCGTCTGCCCCGCCACCACCAGCGGCAAGAACATCGCCCCGCGCGTGGCGGCGCTGCTCGACGTCATGCAGGTGTCCGACGTCCTCTCCATCGAGGGGCCGAACACCTTCACCCGGCCCATCTACGCCGGCAACGCGATCGCGACCGTCCAGACCTCGGACGCGAAGCTCGTCCTCACCGTCCGCGGCACCGCCTTCGACAAGGCCGACGCGGAAGGCGGCTCGGGCCGGATCGAGGCGGTCGGCGCGACGGCGGACGCCGGCGTCTCCCGCTTCGAGAACGCCGAGATCGCGCAGTTGGCGCGCCCCGAGCTGACGTCGGCCAAGATCATCGTGTCCGGCGGCCGCGCGCTCGGGAACGGCGAGAACTTCCACAACCTGATCGAGCCGCTAGCCGACAAGCTCGGCGCCGCGGTCGGCGCATCCCGCGCGGCGGTCGACGCCGGCTACGCCCCCAACGACTACCAGGTCGGCCAGACGGGCAAGATCGTGGCGCCCGAGGTCTATTTCGCGGTCGGCATCTCCGGCGCGATCCAGCATCTGGCCGGTATGAAGGACTCCAAGGTCATCATCGCCATCAACAAGGACGCCGACGCCCCCATCTTCCAGGTGGCTGACATCGGCCTGGTGGGCGACCTGTTCAAAGTCGTGCCGGAGCTCACCGAGAAGCTCTGACGGCGTGGACGGGGCCGACCTGTCCTTGGACGAGCACGGGGCGGCGCGACACGATCGCGCCGCCCTTCGCCTTATGGAAGAGCTGGAGAGCGTGCTCCGCGCCTGCCCTCGCGACCGCGCCGGCGTCCGCCTCCACGATGTCGCCGGCCTCGCTCGCTTGCTGACCACGGATAGCGCGATCGGGAGCGTCGCCGCCGGCTATCTCGGGCCGCGCGCTCAGCCAGTCCGAGCCATCCTGTTCGACAAGTCGCCGGGAACGAATTGGGCGCTCGGCTGGCATCAGGACCGAACGATCGCGGTGCGCGAGCGCGTCGATCTCCCCGGCTACGGCCCTTGGTCGACCAAGGCGGGCGTCCAGCATGTCGAGCCGCCCTTCGCGGTCATCGAGGCGATGGTGACCCTGCGCGTCCATCTGGACGACGTA
>DASVSW010000196.1:0-2877 GCA_036387895.1 Sphingomonas sp. | reverse complement strand
GCTCCTATGCGCTGAAAGCTAGCGGATCGGGAAAAGCGGGCAAGAGGGAGCAGGGAGCAGGGAACAGACGGGTTGGATCGGTAGCCGTGCAGCGGTAACGCGGCGTGCATGACGGACGCCCGCTCCCCGCTCCCTGCTCCCAGCTCCCTTCCCCTCGACGTCGACGCGCAGGACGACGGCGAGGGCACGATCCTGACCGTGACGCGCCGCGCCGACGGCTTCCGGCGGGAGTACCGGATCCCGGCGCGCGAATATGACGACTACATCGCCTTCCAGCGCGAGCTGGCGCGCGACTTCGGGACGCGCGTGCCGCTGGTCCATCAGGGGCCCGCCGTCGCGGCGGACGGGCCGGAGCCGGATTGGAAGCCGCTGCTGACGGACAACGTCCACCCCAGGATCCTGGCGGGGTACGGCGACCCGGCGGTGCTCCGGACGGACGACGGATGGTGGCTGGTCGCGACGTCGAACGACGCGCCCGACGCCTTCCCCATCCTCCACTCGACCGATCTGGAGCGCTGGGAGCATCGCGGCTTCGTCTTCCCCGAAGGCCATGCGCCCGAGTGGACGGCGACCGGCCGCCGCGCGGGCGATTTCTGGGCGCCGGAGATGGCGCGGGTCGGCGACCAATACTGGCTCTGCTACACCGCGCGCCGGCGCGACAATTCGCTGGCGATCGGGATCGCCAAGTCGGACGGCCCGGCGGGACCGTGGCGCGACCTCGGCCGGCCGTTGATCGCCGAACACGCGGCGAACACCACCGGCCTGCCCGACGACCCCGCACGCCCCGTCATGAGCGGCGGGGTGATCGACGCGCACATCCTGGTCGACGGCGATGAGGAAGGGGGCGAACGCTACCTGTTCTGGAAGGCGGACACCAACGGCGTCTGGCCGCGTCCGCTGGCGGGGCTGCTGCGCCGCGATCCGGCGCTGATCGACCGGCTGTTCGCGGACGACCGGGACCGCCTGACGGCCGCCTTCTGCGCGGCGATCCTGCCCCACGCCAACACGCGCGCGCCCATGGAGCGCTTCTTCCTGATGCAGCCGCTGATCGAGGCGGTGCTGGACGAATGGGCGCACGCGCGTACCGTGCTGGCCGAGGTGCCGGAGGCGGCGCCCATCCTCGACGCCATGCGCACCCCCGTCTTCGGCCAGTGCATCGCGGCCGACGGCGAGACGCTGATCGGCGAACGCGTCCAGGTGCTGGAGAACGACCTCGACTGGGAAGGCCATCTGATCGAAGGGCCGTGGGTCACCAAGCAGGAGGGCCGCTACTGGCTGTTCTACGCGGGCAACGATTTCGGTACGCCCGCCTACGGGATCGGCGTGGCGGTCGCGGACCATCCGCTGGGGCCGTACGTCAAACAGCCCGAGCCGCTGCTGAAATCGACGCAGGCCTGGTGGGCGCCGGGCCACGCCTCGGTGGCACCCGGCGTCGACGGCCGGCCCCAGCTGTTCTTCCACGCCTTCTTCCCCGGCCGCGGCGGCTACAACGAGTTCCGCGCGCTCCTGACGACGGGGCTGCGGTTCGGGGCGGAGGGCGTGGTCGCGGGCTGACGCGGGGCGGATCCCGGCCAGCGGTCGGCGATGCCGATCGTTCTCTCATCGGAGGTGTCATTGAACGTCGAGCGCGCGAAACATGGAAGGTACGACATCATGTCCGGCCAAGTCGGCGGGACATGGCGGGCCCAAGCGTACCTGCGCAAAGCGCTTGTCGCCAAGGCGACGGGCGTCACGCGCAAGGACGCCGTAGCCGCCGTCGTTTCGGAGCTGGAGCGCTTGGAGGCGGTCGAGTTGGCCGAGCGGGACGAGGAGGGCGTGCCGTCAACCGAAACGTATCGCGAGGCGCTCGCCGGAATACTGCCGACGCTTCCGCCCGGTCACAAAGCCATGCTGGCCGCGCATCTCCGCGCCCCCGATCATTTGATCACGGCGACCCTCCTTGCGAAAGCCGCGGGATATTCGGGTTACGAGGGCGCGAACCTGCAATACGGGAAGCTCGGCCAGCGCGTGGCGGAGGCGGTGGGATTCGCGCCGCCGACCCGCGAGAACGGGACGACGATCTGGACGTGCGGCATCGCCCGCGATCCGTCGGCGGAGATCGAGTACCCGGACACGTCCATGCTGGAGTCATTGGAGCGCAGCGTCGGCGCGGCGCATTTCGAATGGCAGCTACGGCCGCAGGTGGTCCAGGCGCTGCGGTCGCTGGGTTTCGACGGAGCCTCAACCGGTCGGTAATCGATCGGCGCTAACGTGAGCGCCGGAAAGGGACCGGCGATGTTGCAGGGTATTCGGCGCAAGCTGGCGGGCCGTGGTCCGGCCGAGCTTCTGGAGCTGGCGCGGAAGAACGTGGCCCATGCCGTCCGGCAGCGGAGCGGGGCCGCCGCCGCGGCGCGGGAGGCGGACGGGGCGTTCGACCGGCGATGGGGGACCGACACGTCGGGGCGCGTCATGCTGTCGGGGCTGGACGTCGACGCCGCCCGGGCGCGGCACGGCGTCCACTACCAGGCGAGCAGCGGCGAGGCCTTGTCGCGCGCGGTCCTGGCGCTGGGCGTCGATCCGGCGGCGCACGGCTTCGTCGACTACGGGTCGGGCAAGGGGCGCATCGTGATGATGGCGGCCGAGATCGGGTTCGCCCGGGTGGAGGGCGTCGAGTTCTCGCCGGAGCTGTGCCGGATCGCGGAGGCGAACGTCCGCCGCTTCATGGCCGCGGGCGGCGCCAAGCGCGCGCCGCGTATCGTCCACGCGGACGCCGGCGCGCACCGGCCGGCCGCCGGCCCGCTCTTCGCCTATCTGTACAATCCGTTCGGCCCGCCGGTGATCGATGAGGTGATGGACCGGCTGGAGGAGCACGCGGCCGGCGGCGATCCCGTCGCGATC
>DASVSW010000195.1:0-2790 GCA_036387895.1 Sphingomonas sp. | reverse complement strand
GCGCGCCGCCGGCGGCGCGGGTGCGCTCCGCCCAGCGCGCGAAGCCGGCCTCGTCCACCCCGCGCAACGCGAACTTCATGTCGGAGAAGCCGGCACCCGAATAGTTGGCGGAGAAGCCCTCGTAAGCGCCCGGCTTGTTCAGCACGGCGTGGAGCGTGGTCTCCATGCCGGGCATGGCGTAGATCTGCCCCGCCAGCGCCGGCGCGTAGAAGCTGTTCATGACGCTGGACGCGCTGATGCGGAACTTGAGCGGGCGGTCGACGGGGACGACCAGCTCGTTGACGGTGGCGACGCCCTGTTCCGGGTAGACGAACAGCCACTTCCAATCGAGCGCCACGACCTGGACCTCGAGCGGCTTGGCGTCGGCGGCGACGGGCTTGCCTTCGCTGATGCGGCTGATCGGGCGATAGGGGTCGAGAAGGTGCGTGCTCGACCAGGTCAGCGCGCCCAACGCGATGATGATCAGCAGCGGCGCCCCCCAGATGCCGAGCTCCAGCACCGTGGAGTGGTCGAACTCGGGATCATAGGTCGCCGGCGTCGCCCGCTGCGCCCGGTACTTCCACGCGAAGAACACCGTCAGCGCCATCACCGGCACGATGATGACGAGCATCAGCACGGTGGACACGACGATGAGGTTCGCCTGCTGCTTCGCCACGTCGCCGGCCGGGTTCATGACGACCCAGTCGCACCCCGCCACGAAGGGCAGGGCGAGAAGGGGGAGGAACGGTCGGAGGCGTGCGGGGCTCTTCATGACGGGAGCGATCTAGGGTCCGCGTCGGGCTCAAAGCATTGGACACTTTGTCCTATCCCGCGGGTGGGCGAAGACGCGCATATGCGCTGACACCAGCGAAGGGACCTGACGCCCCCGCAGTGTCCCCGCGCAGGCGGGGACCCAGAGCGACACGCGGTGGCGCCTGCGACTCTGGGTCCCCGCCTGCGCGGGGACGCACGATCGGTTCCGTATGGAGTGACACATTAATGACCGCCGCCGCCATCACCGCCACCCCCGCCGAACGCGACGCGGCCGAGATCAACTCGCGCGGCCACGCGCCGGCACCCGGCGAGATCGCGATCGGCGTGGTCATCGGGCGGACGTCCGAGTTCTTCGACTTCTTCGTCTACGCCATCGCGTCCGTGCTGGTCTTCCCGTCGCTCGTCTTCCCCTATGTCGACGCGCTGACGGGGACGATCTACTCCTTCGCGATCTTCGCGCTGGCGTTCGTGGCGCGGCCCGTCGGCTCGCTCGCCTTCATGTGGCTCGACCGCAATCATGGCCGCGGCGTCAAGCTGACGACCGCGCTGTTCCTGCTCGGCGGGTCGACCATGGCGCTGGCCTTCCTGCCCGGCCACGCGCAGATCGGCGGGGCCTCGGCGTTGCTGCTGGCGCTGTTCCGCATGGGGCAGGGCGTGGCGCTGGGCGGCGTGTGGGACGGGTTGCCCTCGCTCCTGTCGCTGAACGCGCCGCCCGAGCGCCGCGGCTGGTATGCGTCCATCCCGCAGCTCGGAGCGCCGCTGGGCCTCATGGTCGCGAGCGGGCTGTTCGCCTTCTTCCTGTCGACGCTGTCGACCGCCGACTTCCTGGGCTGGGGCTGGCGCTACCCCTTCTTCGTCGCTTTCGCGATCAACGTGGTGGCGCTGTTCGCGCGGCTGCGCATCGTCGCCACCCCTGAGTTCCAGCGCCTGTTCGAGAGCCGCGACCTCCAGCCGGCGCCCGTGATCGAGACGGTGCGCCACGAGGGCAAGTTCATCCTGCTGGGCGCCTTCGCCCCGCTCGCCAGCTTCGCGCTGTTCCACCTCGTGACGGTGTTCCCGCTGTCCTGGGTGGTGCTGTTCACGCCCGAATCGCCCGTGCGCTTCCTCCTGATCGAGATGCTGGGCGCCGCCGTCGGCGTGCTCGCGATCTTGGCGTCCGGCCTCTTGGCGGACCGGTTCGGGCGGCGGACGCTGCTCGGCGTGTCGGCGGCGCTGATCGCGGTCTATTCCGGCTTCGCGCCGCAGCTCCTCGACGGCGGCGACCTGGGCGAGACCGTCTACATGGTGCTGGGCTTCGCGCTGCTCGGCCTCGCTTTCGGCCAGTCGTCGGGCGTGATGGCGTCCAGTTTCTCCGCGCAGCGGCGCTACACGGGCTCCGCGCTGACGTCCGACCTCGCCTGGCTGCTGGGCGCGGGCTTCGCGCCCTTGGCGGCGCTGCTCCTTTCGTCCGCGTTCGGGCTGGCGGCGGCGGGGGGCTATCTCCTGTCGGGCGCGGTCGCGACGCTGGTGGCGCTGGCGTTGAACAAGGAGCTGGCCGGGCGGGATCGTGCCTGACCTTCGCCGGGATGGCGGTCGGGGTGGGGTGACGAAGCGAAGCAGGCGGCGCTATGGTGCGCGAAACCTCGATCAGGAGCCCCGCCATGGAACTCGTCACCGACTGGACCGCCGCCGGCGAGGCGGAGCTGGCGGACGTGGTGGCGCTTCGCCGCGCGATCCACGCCGATCCGGAACTGGGGCTCGACTGCCCGCGCACCTCCGCCAAGCTCCGCGCCGCGCTCGACGGGCTGCCGCTCGAGATCCACGAGGGGACGTCGACCACCGGCTTCGTCGCGATCCTGCGCGGCGCGCATAACGGGCGCACCGTTCTCCTCCGCGGCGACATGGACGCGCTGCCCATGCCCGAGGAGACGGGGCTGCCCTTCGCGAGCGCCACGCTCGGCCGCATGCACGCCTGCGGCCACGACGCGCATTCGGCGATGCTGGCGGGCGCGGCGCGCGCGCTCTGCGTCCGGCGCGACCAGCTGGCCGGCACCGTCG
>DASVSW010000194.1:0-3463 GCA_036387895.1 Sphingomonas sp. | reverse complement strand
GCAGTGCGCGCCGGGCCTGGACTTCCCGCGCGCCGAGCTGCCGTCGTCGTTCCGCTATTGCGGGCCGTTCCGGGGGGCGGAGGCGGACTGGTTCGAGACGCGCGAGCTCGAGAGTGGGGACGATCGGCCGCTCGTCTTCTGCTCGCTGGGCAGCCTGCAGGGCGATCGGCCGCGCGTGTTCGCGGCGATGGCGCGTGCCTGCGCGGAAGTCGGGGCGCGGGCGGTGATCGGGCATGGCGGCAAGCTGTCGCCCCGCGCCGCCGCAGGATTGCCCGGCGACCCGCTGATACGGGACTTCTGGTCGCAGCGCGCGGTGCTGGAGCGGTGCGTCGCCGCGGTGCTGCATGGCGGGTTCAACACGGTGCTCGACGCGCTAGGGGCGGGGGTGCCGATGGTGGTCTCGCCGATCGCGTTCGAGCAGCCCGCCACCGCCGCGCGCGTGGCGCATGCGGGGGCGGGTCTGGTCCTGAAGGGCAGGCTGACCGCCGGGCGGCTGCGGCGCGCGCTGCGGCTGGTGATCGACGACCCCGCCTATGCGCGCGCGGCGGGGCGGCTGGGCGAGGAGCTGGCGGGGCTGGGCGGCGCCGGGCGCGCCGCGGCGCTCATCGACGAGGCGGTCAGGACGGGACGGACGCCCGCCGCCTGAACGCCGGGAGCGCCCACCAGGGGGTGCCGGGCGAGAGGTGGTGCTCATGGTGGTAGCCGCCGAAATGGTAGCAGGTGAGGAGCGACACGAGCGGCCCCACCCGCGCCGAGCGCGCGCGATGACGGTCGGCGAAGGGCTCCTCCTCGTGCCGGTGCGGCAGGTAGGTGCCGAAGTAGAAGAGCTGGAAGAGCGCCATGAAGGCGGGGATCGCCCAGAAGACCGCGATGTCGCGGAGCGACGCGCCGAGCGCGAGGTACGCGAGCGCCACGCCGACGATCCGCGCGATCTGGGCGTGGGTGTAATAGGCGCGGAAAAAGGAGATGAACCAGCGCGGGGCGGATCGCGGATGGTCGGCGCTGAAGTCCGGATCAGCGGCGGTGCCGGCGTGGCGATGGTGGAGATGGTGCTTGGGTTCCAGCCGGCGATAGGACAGGCCGGCGTAGAGGCCGAGCGCGACCGTTCCGACGATGCGGTTCACGCGTGGACGGCCGGGCGCGAGGCTGCCGTGCATGGCGTCGTGCGCGACGATGAAGAGGCCGGTCGACAGCCACGCCTGGACCAGCACCAGCGCCGCGGCGAGGGGCGCGCTGGCGGGCGTCCAGGTCCAGAGGAATATGCCGGTGACGTGGATCGCGAGCCACGCGGCCGCGACGAGCGCCGCGAGCGAGAGGCCGATCGCGGTCTGGCGCGCCTTGGCGGTCGCCGGCGCGGTCACCGGGCCTCCGCCTTGCGCCGTTCGTCGATCGATCGGAGCTGCGCCTTCAGCCTCGCCGGCGAAGGGGCGAAGATGAAGCCGTGGCTGACGGTGCCCTCGCGGCCCTTGACCGCGTGGTGGAGGCGGTGCGCCTGGAGCAGGCGCTTGGGGTAGCCGCGTTTGGGCACCCAGCGGAAGCCGAAGCGCTGATGGACGAGCATGTCGTGCACGAACAGGTAGATGAGGCCGTAGACCGTGATCCCCAGCGCCGCCCACCAGACGCGCGGATACCAGATGCCGATCGTGAACATGGCGGTCACGATCACCGAGAAGACGGCGGCGTAGAGATCGTTCTTCTCGAGCAGGTCGTCGTGCGGCTCATGGTGCGAGCTGTGCCAGCCCCATCCGAGCGGGCCGTGCATGACGTATTTGTGCGTGGCCCAGGCGAAGCACTCCATGAACACGACCATGCCCGCCACCCAGGCCAGCTTCTCGACCCAACTCATGCCTTGCACCTCATGGCCCCGGAACGGACGAAACGGGGATTGCGCTTCACCTCTTGATAATGCTTGTTCGCGAACTCCGCGAGGGGGCGGGGAGGCACGGGCGATCAACAGCCCGGCCGACAAGGGGACGGGCGTGAGGCGTATCGGGTGGGGCGTGGGCGCGGCGGCGCTCGTTTGGGGCATGCCGGCGGGGGCGCAGGTGGCGGAGCCGTCCACGACGCGGAGCGAGGAGCCCGCTCCGACCGCCAACACGGCCGATCCGGCGGCATCGCCCAGGACCGACGTGCCGGTTCCGACGCAGACGCCTGTCGCACCCGTCGCTCCTGGCGCGACGACGGCGAACGACGGGCGGCTGGTCTACGAGGCGGCGTTCTTCGCAACCTTCTCGCCGGCGAACGCGCTGGAGATCATCCAGCGGACGCCCGGCTTCACGCTGGACGCGGGCGACACGGAGGTGCGCGGGTTCGGGCAGGCGGCAGGCAACGTCGTGATCGGCGGGCAGCGGCCCAGCTCCAAAAGCGACACGTTGGAGACGGTGCTGCGCCGCATCCCGGCGAACCGCGTGCTGCGCGTCGAGGTCGGGCGCGGCGACCTGTTCGGCGCGGAGTTCGCCGGCCGGCCGCAGGTCGCGAACCTGGTGCTGACGGCGGGTGGCGGGCTGGCGGGGACGATGTCGGCGCAGATCGCGCGCGACTTCACGGGCCGGGTCTATCCCGGGGGCGCCGCGTCCGTGCTGCTGCGCCGCGGGCGGTCGAGCTTCAACGCATCGCTCGGCGTAGTGAACGAGCGGTCGTCGGAAGAGGGCTTCGACCGGCTGCTCGAGCTGCCGTCGGGGCGCGAAATCGAGTTCCGCGACAAGGTGAACATCATCGAGGCGCCGCAGGGTTACGTCACCGCGGGTTGGGAGTTCAACGGCGGCGCGAACGACACCGCGCACTTGAACGGGCGGCTCTCGACCGAGATCACGCGGCTGACGCAGACCAACCTCGTTTTTCCGCTGACCGGGCCGGATCGGAACGACCGGCTGACGCAGCGCTATCGCACCAACGGCTTCGAGATCGGCGGCGACTACACCAAGCCGTTCGCGGGCGGCGGGCTGAAGCTGATCGGCCTCGTCACGCGGCGCTTCCGCCTCGACCGCGACGCGGAGTTCCGCCGTATCGGCGAGGAGCTGAGGAGCGGTTTCTCGCAGCAGTTCGACGCGCAACGCGACGAGACCGTCATCCGGATCGTGTGGAACCGCCAGGACCTGCGCGGGTGGAGCGTCGAGACCGGCGTCGAGGGCGCGCTCAACCGCCTGGACAGTCGGGTCGACCTGTTCTCGCTGGGGCTGGGCGGCGTGCGAACGCCGATCGACCTCCCGGTCGACGACGCGGTGGTCGAAGAGTATCGCGGCGAGGCGTTCCTGAACGTCGGCCGCGCCTTGTCGAAGCAGTTGCGGCTGGACCTGGGCACGACGTTCGAAGCGTCGGAGCTGACGGTGACGGGCGATGCGCAGGCCAACCGGGTGCTGAAGTTCATCAAGCCGCGCGCGACGTTGGACTGGCGAGCGAGCACGGGGTGGCATGCGCAGGCCTCGGTCAAGCGCACCGTCGCGCAGCTGCAGTTCGAGGATTT
>DASVSW010000193.1:0-9210 GCA_036387895.1 Sphingomonas sp. | reverse complement strand
ACCTCGATCGTGCCCAGCCCCATGATCTGGTCGCCGCGCTCCGCCTGCTCCTTCAGGATGCCGAACAGCAGGTCCTGCTTGCGCAAGGTGGACGCGCCCTCGACGCCGAGCTCTTCGGCCATCTCGACCAGCTCGGCCGGGGTCTTCTTCTTCAGGTCTTTGAGATGCATGTGTCTTCGCGTCCGACTAGGATCGGGGAGGGGGCTCGGCGACAAGCGGACACGTGGGTCCGGGCGGTTGGAGCTGACGGGAACGGCGCCACGGAGGACCCGCGCGCGATCACGACCCCGACCTAGGTCCGCCGCGAAGGCTAGTCAAGCCGCGGTGGCGCGGCGCGCGCGGTGCGATTAGATGAAAGGCATGGCCACCGTCGCCCGCCTGCTCTTTCCTGATCAAGAAGCGCTCGCCGACTTCTGCCGCGCCAACGGCATCCGCCGCCTGTCGCTGTTCGGCTCGCGCCTGAAGGGCACCGCGCGACCCGACAGCGACGTCGACCTGCTCGTCGAGTTCGAGCCGGGACGGAAGCCGGGCCTAATCGGCCTCGGCGGTATTCAGATCAAGCTGTCGGACATGCTCGGTGGAGCGCAGGTCGACCTGCGCACGCCGCTCGATCTCAGTCGCTATTTCCGCGACGAGATCGTCCACACGGCGGAGCCGTTATATGCCGCCTGAGGATAGCATCCGCATCAGGCACATGATCGAGGCCGCGCGAGATGCGCTGGAGTTCTGCGAGGGGCGCTCCCGCGAGGACTTAGACGAGAGCAAGCAGTTCCAGTACGCCGTGATCCACGCCGTCCAGATCGTACTCGAAGCCGCCTACCAGACGTCCAAGGCGACGCGGGCCGAGCACCCTGACATACCTTGGGCGGAGATCGTGGGCATGCGGCATCGCGTGATCCACGCCTATTCCGAAACCGATCTCGACGTGATCTGGAGCACCGCCCGAGACGACTTCCCGTCGTTGATACCCGCTTTGGAGCGGCTACTCGACGAAGGGTGATCCGGCCTCAGAACGGCTTCACGATCACCAGCACCACGATCCCCGCCAACGCCAGCGCGGGCACCTCGTTCAGCATGCGCAAGGACTTGTCGGACAGCGTCGCGTGTCCCGCCGCGAGCTTCCGGGAATAGCCCACGGCCCAGCCGTGATAGCCCGCCAGGCCCAGCACCAGCGCGAGCTTGCCGTACAGCCACCCCGCCGTCCACCAGTTCCCCATGCTCGCCAGCCCGACGCCGAGCACGACCGTCACGACCATCGCGGGCGTCAGGATGACGCGCCGCAGCTTGGCCTCGCGCTCGACCCATCGCGCGCCGTCCATCCCGGCCGCGACCTCCTCCTGATGGTGGACCAGATAGCGCGGGAAGATGAACAGCCCCGCCATCCAGAACACCATGAAGATGACGTGCGCCGCCTTCACCCACAGATACGCCACCAGCAATCTCTCCCACATCGACCCAAGGCTCCGATCCGCCACCGCGCGCCGTTCCGCCGTCGCGGCCGGCATACCCGCTGCGGACCCGTACGCCACCATATTGAGCAGGCGAGGGCGCCGGAGGGAAGCGGACGGATCGTCCCACCGTCCGCCCGCGGGGCGCAGCCTTTCCCGACCGGCTCGTACGATATTCCAGCGGTCATCCGCTCCATGCTTCAGGGCCGGACGGGCAGAGACCCTCTTCCAATAAGAAGATTCAGAGAAAGAGGTTGTAGTTGCTGTTGGCGCGTTGCTGGCGGGGATTACGCGACCGTCCCGGATTCCCCAACAGCGGGCCCGCGCCAGCCCTTTTGGAATTCCTTGCGGAATCGTAGTTAATTCACGTCATCCACAGGCGGTGGACCGTTCGGTCGGCTGTGGACGGGTTTGTGGACCGATCGCGGTTCCTCCACCGCGCCCCGGTCGCTTGGCGGGCCGCGGCCGTTCGGCTAACCCCTGTCCCCGACTTGTCCACAGAAGCATCCATGACCGAGCCGACGCGGCTCCACCTCCACCTCCTGTCGGACTCGACGGGCGAGACGCTGGAGAACATCGCCAAGGCCGCGCTCGCCCAATATGACGATGTCGAGACCGTGCGCCATTTCTGGCCCATGGTCCGAACCGAGGCGCATCTGGAGCGCATCCTCCAGGAGATCGCGCAGAAGCCCGGGCTCGTCATCTACACGCTGGTCAACACGGTGACGCGTCGCTCGCTGGAGAGCCGCTGCCGTGAATTGGGCCTGCTCCATGTCGCCCCGCTCGATCCCGTGAACCACGCCTTGTCGACGATGCTGGGCAAGCAGGCCAAGGCCCGGCCCGGCCGCCAGCACGTCCTCGACGCCGCCTATTTCGCGCGTGTCGACGCGATCCAGTTCACCATCGCGCACGACGACGGCATCGGCGCCGACGAATGGGAGGAGGCCGACATCCTCCTCGTCGGCGTCAGCCGCTCGTCCAAGACCCCGACCTCGATCTACCTCGCCAATCGCGGCTTCAAAGTGGCGAACCTGCCCCTGGTCGTCGAGAGCCCGCCGCCCCGCGCGCTGTTCGAGTTGCGCCACCCGCTCATCGTCGGGCTCACGACCAGTGCCGACCGGCTCATCGCCATCCGCCGCAACCGGTTGCTGTCGCTCAACCAGAACGTCGAGACGCCCTATGTCGACCAGGAAGCCGTCTCGCGCGAGATCGCCTTCGCCAGGCGACTGTTCGCCGACCGGGGCTGGCCGGTGATCGACGTGACGCGCCGTTCGATCGAGGAGACGGCGGCCGCGATCATAGCCCTGTGCAACGACCGGCGGCAGGAGAGGGCATGAAGCTCGTCCTCGCCTCGCAGAGCGCGTCGCGTCGCGCCATGCTGGCCGCCGCCGGCGTCCCGTTTGAAGCGGTGGCGGCGGGCGTCGACGAGGACGCGGCCAAGGCCGCGCTGTCGGGCGTCGGCCCCCGCGACCTCGCCGACGCGCTGGCGGAGCTGAAGGCGCTCAAGGTCTCCGCCCGCGAGCCCGCCGCGCTGGTGCTCGGATCGGACTCGGTCGTGGCGCTCGACGACGGGACGCTGCTCGACAAGCCCGGCTCGCGCGACGAGGCGGCCGAGCATCTCCGGCGCATGTCGGGCCGCGTCCACGAGCTCTGGAGCGCGGCGGTGCTGACGGAGGGCGGCCGCGCGGTCTGGCGCCACGTCGAGCGGGCGAAAATGTCGGTCCGACCGCTGTCCTACAGCTTCGTCGAACGCTACCTCGACGCCGAATGGCCGGCGATCTCGGGATGCGTCGGCTGCTACCGAATGGAGGGACCGGGCGTGCAGTTGTTCGAACGCGTCGAGGGCAGTCACTTCACCGTGCTCGGCCTGCCGCTGATCCCGGTGCTGGCGCAGTTGCGCGTCTTAGGCGTGCTGGCGGAATGACGCCGAAGGTGACAGGTTTTCGTCTCGCATCGGTTCAACGTCGTCGATTTCGGCATGGCTGACCGCGCTTACGTCGAGGTGATCGGCGATCCGATCGCGCACTCCAAGTCGCCGCTGATCCACGGCTTCTGGCTCGATGCGCTTGGGCTCGACGGCGAATACCGCGCGACCCGCGTCGCGCCGGACGGTCTCGCCGGCTATTTCGCCGAGCGCCGCGCCGATCCGGCCTGGCGCGGCTGCAACGTCACCGTGCCGCACAAAGTAGTGGCGCTCGATCATGTCGAGGACAGGGGAGGGGTGCGCGCCACCATCGGCGCGATCAACACCGTGTTCCGCGACGGGGAGGCGTTGGTGGGGACGAACACCGACGCCGCCGGCTTCTACGCGCCGCTCTCCGGCTTCGACTTCGCAGGAAAACCCGTCGTCGTCGTCGGCGCTGGCGGCGCCGCGCGGGCGGTGCTGTTCGCGCTCCAGCGGATGGAGGTCGGCCCCGTCACGCTCCTCAACCGCACGCCGTTGAAGGGAGCGGCGCTTCTCGCCGCGTTCGGGTTGAAGGGGCGGGCGCTCCCGCTCTCCGCGCCGCTTCCGCCCGCCTCGCTCGTCGTCAACGCCAGTCCGCTCGGGATGACGGGGCAGCCGGCGCTCGACCTCGACCTGTCGCCGCTGCCGGGCGACGCCGTCGTCTACGACCTCGTCTACGCGCCGCTCGAGACCGATCTGATGGCGCAGGCCGCGGATCGGGGGCTGGAGGTGGTCGACGGCCTGGAGATGCTCGTCGCCCAAGCCGCGCTCGCCTTCGAGATCCTGTGGGGCCGCGAACCGCCGCGCGAGCGCGACGACGAGCTGCGCGACCTCCTCGTCGCATGATCGCCTTGGGCCTCACCGGCTCGATCGGCATGGGCAAGTCGACGGTGGCGGCGATGTTCATCGACGCGGGCGTCCCCGTGTTCGACGCCGACGCCGCCGTCCACCGTCTGCAAGCCGCCGGCGGGCGGCTCGTATCCGCGATCGAGAGGGCGTTTCCGGGCACGACGGGGCCGGCCGGCGTCGACCGCCAGGCGCTGGGCTCGGCGGTGCTGGGCGACGACGCCGCAATGAAGCGCTTGGAAGCGATCGTCCATCCCGCGGTCGCCGAAGAACGCGCGGCGTTCCTCGCCGCTCATGCGGCAGCACCCCTCGTGGTGTTCGACATACCGCTCCTCTTCGAGACCGGCGGCGAGGCCCGCGTCGACAAGGTGGCCGTCGTCTCCGCCGCGCCCGACGTCCAGCGCGCGCGCGTCCTGGCGCGGCCCGGCATGACCCCGGCCAAGTTGGACGCCATCCTGGCCCGCCAGCTGGCCGACGCCGAAAAGCGCGCCCGCGCGGACTTCGTCATCGCGACCGACGTCGCCCTCGACGAGACCCGCGCCGCCGTCGACCGGGTGATCGCTTGCTTCAGGCCGCCGGTCGGAGGATAACCGCCGGATGCGCGAGATCGTCTTCGACACCGAGACCACCGGCCTGAGCTTCCCCGGCGGCGACCGCATGGTCGAGATCGGCTGCGTCGAGCTGGTGAACCGCGTGGAGACGGGCCGCACCTTCCACGCCTATTTCAACCCCGAACGCTCCATGCCTCCCGAAGCGGCGGCGGTGCACGGGCTGACGGAAGCGTTCCTGTCGGACAAGCCGCGCTTCGCCGAGCGCGTCGACGAACTCTTGCGGTGGCTGGAGGACGCCCCGCTCATCGCGCACAACGCGGTGTTCGACATGGGCTTCCTGAACGGCGAGCTCGACCGGTGCGGCCGGCCGACCGTCGCCGCGGCGCGGGTGGTCGACACCCTGCCGATGGCCCGGACCAAGCATCCGGGCGCCAAGCACAGCCTGGACGCGCTCTGCTCGCGCTACGGCGTCGACCGTTCCCACCGCGTCCTCCACGGCGCGCTGCTCGACGCCCAGCTGCTGGCCCAGGTCTATGTGGAGCTGACGGGCGGCCGCCAGATCGGCCTGGGGCTCCTGGCCGAGAACGCGCGCGCCGCGGCGGCTCCGGTCGTCGCGGCCGCGCCGCGAGTCAGCCGCCCCGCCCGCCATTTCGCCGCCAGCGCGGGAGAACTTGCCGCGCATCGCGCGTTCATCTCGACCCTCGCCGACCCTTTATGGGGCGACGGGCAAGCGATTGGTTCGAACTGACGGAGTGACATCATGGAGATACGGGTATCCGGCCATCAGGTCGATGTGGGCGAGACGCTGACCGCGCATGTCGAGGACCGGCTCCAGGGCATCGCCGACAAGTATTTCGCCCGCGCCATCTCCGCCCAGGTCACCTTCGGCAAGGGCCCGCACGACAACGGCTTCACCTGCGACATCGTCGCGCACGTCATCAAGGGTCTGGTGCTGAAGAGCCGCCACGACGCCCAGGAGGCGCTGGTCGCCTTCAACGGCGCCGCCGACCGCATCGACAAGCAGCTGCGCCGCTACATGCGCCGGCTGAAGGACCATCACAATGTCGACATGGCGGAGCGCATCGAGGCCGCCGTCCCCAACGACAACGCCCGCTACACCCTGTTCCAGGACCAGCGTGACGAAGAGGCCGAGGCGCCGGAGGCTCCGTTGATCGTCGCCGAGACGCGCGTCGACGTGCCGGAGGCGAGCGTGTCGGACGCGGTGATGATGCTCGACCTGCGACACACCAACGCGCTCCTGTTCAAGAACGCAGGCACCGGCCTGCACAACATGGTCTATCGCCGCGGCGACGGCACGATCGGCTGGGTCGAACCGCACTGAGTGCAGGCCGGCGCCCGGCCGAACGGCCGGTCGCCGGCCCAGCTCGGCCGACGACCGCGCGACGGAGTCGCGCGTGTCGATCGACGGCGCGGCTCCGCCGCGCCGGTAGCTGAGCCTCGCCGCCCTTTCCTACGCCCTCCGCCCGCGCTAAGGCCGCGCTCCGCCGGGCCAGGGGCCGCTCCGGCCATGGACGCGGACCTCCTGAATGACCGATCTCAGCGACCTGTTGCGGCCCGAGGCCGTCGTGACCGACCTGGTCGGCACCGGCAAGAAGGCCGTGCTCCAGTCGCTGGCGGCGCTGCTGGGCCAGCAGCTCGGGACCGACACCCGCCTCATCGCCGATCGCCTGCTCGACCGCGAACGGATCGGTTCGACCGGCTTCGGCCACGGCGTCGCCATCCCGCATGCCCGGCTCGACGGGTTGGACGCGATCACGGGCGCCTTCGCCCGGCTGACGCACCCGGTCGATTACCAGGCCGTCGACGAGCTTCCCGTGGACCTCGTCTTCGTCCTCCTGTCGCCCGCCGACGCGGGCGCCGAGCATCTGAAGGCGCTGGCCCGCGTCTCGCGCCGGCTGCGCGACGCCCGTTTCCTCGGCAAGCTACGCGGGGCCGGGTCGCGCGACGCCCTCTACGCGCTGTTCACCACGGACGAGGCGCGTGACGCCGCCTGACGCCGCGCCGACGGGGGCCGAGGCGCACCACCGCGCGCTGGAGTCCCTCTACGCCGCTGCGCCGATCAACCGGCTGTTCGAGTCCGCGCTGGAGATCGTCGAGCCGGGGCTCGCCCGCATCCGCTTCACGCTCGACGAGCGCCACTTCCACGCCGCGGGCGCGGCGCACGGGACGGGCTATTTCAAGATGCTCGACGACGCGGCCTTCTACGCCGCGAACAGCCTGGTGACCGACCGTTTCCTGCTCACCACGGCGTTCAACCTGCTCTTCACCCGTCCCTTGGGCGTCGGCCCCGTGGTCGCGGAGGGGCGCTGGATCAGCGGCCGGCGGCGCGTGTTCGTCGCCGACGCCCGGCTCGTCGACGGCACCGGCGAGGAGGTGGCGAGGGGTACGGGCACCTTCATGCGATCGCGTATCCCGCTCGCGACGCTGCCGGGCTACCGCGCCCGATGAGCGCGCGCCTTCCCGCATCGCTCGTCGCGTCGGCGCTGATGCGACGCGTCCAGGAGGCGGGCGGCTTCGCGGCGGTGCTCGCGCGCGGCGATCCGGACTCGGGCGCTATGCTGCTCGTCGCGCGGGATCGAGATAACAACCACCGCCTGTTCGAGCGCGGTCTGGGCCCCAAAGGCGAGTCCGCGATGATCGACTCGACTCCGACGGACTCATCGCCGGACTCGGTCGAGGATTACTGGCGCAAACGCCGCCAACGCGACCCGGATCTGTGGGTAATCGAACTGGACATCCCGGATGCCGAACGGTTCGCCGCTGAAACGATGACGTGACGTTGACCCCGTCGGCGGTCGCGGACAGGGAAGGTTCGTCGAAATCAGCGTTGCGCCGGCACCGTGTGCGATACGGATCCGGTTACGCAGTCGGGGGGCATCCCGGACCCGCAAGAGCGCTCGCTCACGAGCTTCTCGACGCGCTTCCGCGAACCCAACGCATAGTCGAACGGACTAATGTCGGTATTGCAGCGCGCCGCGACTCTCGCGGCTATGTTCCTGTGCCTCGGCGGCCTCGGTTCAACCGGAGCTCCAGGCGAAGCGGCCGAACTGGATCGGCCCGCTATCACGTCACCCGCGTCTCTCACCACGCCTGCCCATAACGCGCCGGCCCAGACGCTGGTTCCCCCGGTTTTCCCGACGCTTGCTCCCGAAGAGATCGCCGCGCCCGATACGGCGCCCGCGACCTTCAGCACGCTCGACGCGGCGGTCGCCGCCCATCAGAATGCTCCGGTGGACGACGCGGAGGCGCTTCGCTGCCTCGCCACCACCATCTTCTACGAATCCAAGGGCGAGCCGCTCGCGGGCCAGCTTGCCGTTGCGAATGTCGTCCTCAACCGCGCTAAATCGGGCAGGTTCGCGTCCAGCATCTGCGGCGTCGTCAAGCAGCGCGGCCAGTTCTCGTTCGTACGCGGCGGCGTGCTGCCGTCGGTGGACGCCGCCAGCCGCATGTACCGGACCGCCGTCGCGGTCGCCAAGGTCGCGATGCGCGACGCCTGGAAGAGCCCGGCGCCCAAGGCGCTGTTCTTCAACGGCCGCCGCGTCGGCCTGCCCGGCCGCCTGACCAAGGTCGGCGTCATCGGCAACCACATCTTCTATCGCTGATCGCGAGCGGGCGCGGGGCGGGGCAGGCCAATAAGGCTTGCCCCGTTCGCCTATCGTTCCTACGCGACGCCGATGCTCGACCAGGCTCCGGCGTCCTGCGCCGATCCGCTAAATCCTTCATTATGCGCCGAAGACGTCGCCCGCGGCGTCACGCGCATGCTCCACCGGCGCGACCTGACCGCGATGGCGGAGGTGCCGCTCGACAACGGCCGCCGGGCCGACCTGATGGCGCTCGACGCCAAGGGCCGGATCGTCATCGTCGAGATCAAGGTGTCGCGCGCCGATCTGCTCGGCGACGGCAAGTGGCCGGACTATCTCGAGCGCTGCGACCGCTTCTACTGGGCGCTGCCCGCCGGCTTCGACCTGAGCCCGCTCGACGGGCCCGCGTTCCTGCCCGAGCGGACCGGCGTCATCGTCGCGGACCAGTACGACGCCGAGATCGTCCGCGAGGCCACCGAGGACGCGCTGGCGGCCCATGTGCGCAAGCGCTGCACGCTCGCCTTCGCCCGGCGCGCCGCGCGACGGCTGATCTCGCTAACCGATCCCGAGGCTTGTTCGTCCTAGAGCTTGGGGCCGGCGGCCGCTTTCCGGCCGCGCTTGGGCGCTTCCTCCAGCAGCTTGAGGAGCGCCGGGTTGCGCGCGTCGCGCCGGGCGTAGTCGCGCGCGGACATGCCCGCGACGTTGTCCGTCTGGTCGGGATCCGCGCCAAGGCCCAACAGGGTGCGCGCCGCGGCCAGATCCCGGCGCTGCACCGCGAGGATGAGGGGGGTTTCGCCGGATCCGTTGGCCAGGTTGAT
>DASVSW010000192.1:0-14376 GCA_036387895.1 Sphingomonas sp. | reverse complement strand
TGAACCCCTACATCAGCGGCATGGCCACACTCGCTACCGACATCGCGCTGACCCCGTCCGCCGCCGCTCGCGTGGCGTCGATCGCGGCGAAGCAGGGCAAGCCCGCGATCCTCAGGCTCTCCGTCGAGGGCGGGGGCTGTTCGGGCTTCCAGTACCGCTTCGGCTTCGCGGACGCGGTGGACGGCGATGACTCGGTCGCGGAGACTGACGGCGTCCGATTGGTCGTCGACAGCGTCAGCCTCGACCTCGTCCGCGGGGCCAGCGTCGACTACGTCGAGTCGCTAGGTGGCGCGGCGTTCCGCGTCGAGAACCCCAACGCCGCGGCGGGATGCGGGTGCGGGTCGAGTTTCGCGGTCTGACCTTTTGAGCTAGCGCGTATCCTTCATAGGGAGCGCCGGCCGTGAAGATCGTCACCTACAACGTCAACGGGATCAAAGCGCGCCTGCCGCGCCTGCTCGAGTATCTGACCGAGCAGCAGCCGGACGTCGTCTGCCTTCAGGAGCTGAAAACCACCGACGACACCTTTCCGGAGGCCGAAATACGCGCCGTCGGTTACGGCGGCGTCTGGCACGGGCAGAAGGGCTTCAACGGCGTCGCCGTCCTCGCGCGCGGGGCGGACCCCGTCGAGCGCCGTCGCGGGCTGGACGGCGAGCCGGAGGACGAGCAGAGCCGCTACCTTGAAACGGAGGTGGCGGGCGTGGTCGTCGCGTCCATCTACCTGCCCAACGGCAATCCGCGGCCCGGCCCCAAGTTCGACTACAAGCTGCGCTGGATGGAGCGGCTGGCGGATCGTGCGCGGGAGCTGTTGCGCGAGGAGCTGCCGGTCGTCCTCGCGGGCGATTATAACGTCATCCCGCACGACGACGACGCCTATTCCGTCCAGGCGCTGGCGGAGGACGCGCTGATGCAGCCCGAGAGCCGCAGCGCCTATCGCCGGCTGCTGGCGCAAGGGTGGACGGACGCGCTGCGGACGCGGCGGCCCGAAGGCGGCGTCTGGACGTTCTGGGATTACCAGGCGGGCGCGTGGCAGCGTGACGCGGGCTTCCGCATCGACCATCTGGTCCTGAGTTCGCAAGCCGCCGACCGCATGATCGGCGCGGGCGTCGACAAGGAGCATCGCGGGCGCGAGAAGGCGAGCGACCACGCCCCGACCTGGGTCCGGCTACGATCCTGATCGGCGGCGTGGTCTCCGAGTTGCTGGCGTAACACACCGCTCTTCGGCGAGGTGCGACGCCGGGGCCGACCCTGTCACCTAGCAGGAAGTGTATGGCACGACTAATGCACTAGCGCCCGTGTCGTCATGGTGACGACCGGGAGAAAAGACATGCTGTTGACCGCCTTCCTGATGATGTCCGCCGGCGACCTCGCGCTGGCGCCGCCGATCCGTAACTACGACGTCGACCCCCGCGTGCTGGCGGCCGCGCTGGCAGCGCCCGAGAGCGCAAGGTCGGCGGGCGAACGGCCGCGCTTCTGCGCGTTGGTCGACGATCGGACCACGGGCGAACGTCTCACCAAGTACCGCACCCGGTCGGAGTGGATCGCGCTCGGCGTCGTGCCTGTCCGTTCGTGAACGGTTCGGCCGATAACTGGCCGGTTTCGCCGAGTGTCGGTGTGTTACACGAGCACTACTCCAGCCGTGCTGGAGCTAAGTGCTTGAAACGCCGTCGCACAGCCAGTTGGCACGGCCGATGCAAAGACCGGATCGTGCAGGGGACGAGACCCGCACGGAAACGAAAGGGTGTCATCGTGAAGACCATCATCGCCATCGCGGCCGCGTTCCTCGCGGTCCCCGCCGTCGCCCAGGACCAGTCGCAGGTCCAGGCCGCCACCGCCGTCGCGCCCGCCTCGACGGGAGGATCGGCCGCGAAAGTCAAGCCGACCCGCTACTGCTATCAGGACGACGTCACGGGATCGCGCATCCAGCGCAAGGAGTGCAAGACGCGCGAGCAGTGGCTCGCGCGTGGCTTCGACCCGCTTAAGAAGTGAACCGTCCGGCCGCGGCGGCCCTCCCCGCCGCCGCGGCCGCGACCGTCACAGGTCGCGCGCGTAGATCTGGTAGACCTTGTTGTTCCGGCTTTTCAGCGTGTCGGCGATCGACCGCATCCCCTGGTTGTCGTCGAGGATCCAGCCGATCTCGCTCCGACTGGCGCCGTAGTTCGCGATCGACGCCACGCGGATGTACTCGATCATCATGAAGGCGAGCTGGCTCGCCATCCGCGAGGCCTGCAGCTCCTTGACCACGCCCATCAGCGGGACGCGCACGGTGCGCACGCGCGGGCGACGCAGCCAGAGGAGCAGCTTGGCCCAGCCGAACGGCAGGAGCGAACCGCCGAGCGGCTTCAGGGCCTCGTTCAGGTCGGGCAAGGTGATCATGAACGCGACGGGCCGGCCGTCGAGCTCCGCGATGCGGATCAGGTCGTCGAACACGATCGGCTTCAATTTCACGCCCACGTCGGCGATCTCCGGCGGCGTGAGCGGCACGAAGCCCCAATTATCGGACCAGGCGTCGTTGAGGATGCCGAGGATGATCGCCGCCTCTTCGTCGAACCGCTTCTTGTCGACCTTGCGCACGCGGATGCGTGGATTGTTCTCGCCCGAGCGGATGATGCGTTCCACGATCGGCGGGAAGCGCTGGGTGATGTCGAGGTCGTAGGTCAGGAGCTGCTTGACCGGCGCATAGCCCGCGCCTTCGATCCAGCCGCGATAGTCGGGCTTCGCATGCCCCATCATGACGGTGGGCGGGTGGTCGTAGCCCTGGATCAGGAGGCCCGGGTCCTCCCAGATCGACATGCTGATCGGCCCCAAGGCGCGCGTCATCCCCTTCTCGCGCAGCCAGGCTTCGGCGGCGACGATCAGCTTGGCCGCGACGCCCGCGTCCTCGGCGTCGAACAGGCCCCATTGGCCGACCCCCGGCCCGAACCCCTTGTCCGCCGGCATCCGGAGCGCGAGCGTGTCGATGTGCGCCGACACGCGGCCGACCACCCGCCCGTCGCGCTCGGCGAGGAACAGCTGCGCCTCGGCGTGGCTGAACCAGCCGTTCTTCTCGGGCGTGATCAGCTCCAACGCTTCGCGCTTCAGCGGCGGCACCCAGTTCGGGTCGTCGCGGTAGAGGCGGAACGGCAGATCGACGAAGGCGCGGCGGTCGCGCGCGGTCAGGACGGGGCGGATGACGAGGTCGGTCACGGAGGCCCGGCTAGCGCCACGCGCGCGGGTAGGGAAGGGCCGCCCCTTTCCGCGCCATAACGTCGCCACTATGTCGCGGCACATGGACAGCGTCATGGCCAGCACGATCCCGCTCGAGCGCGCTTCCGCGTCGCCCTTCATCGCGTCCGCCCGCGGCGCCAAGCCGCGCATCGCGGATGACAAGGCGATGCTGCGCGCGGCGGCCGAGCTGACGCGCGACCTGCACGCGCCCGACCCGCGCGTGTACTGGGCCGATCTCGTCGCTTCCTGCGTCCTCGGCTATGGCGCGCTGGCGGCCGCGATCCTCGCGCCGGGCGTGGGGCTCATGCTCTTGTCCGGCCTGGTCGCGGTGTTCGCGCTCTACCGCGCGGGCAGCTTCATCCACGAGGTCAGCCATATGAAGCACGCGGCGCTGCCCGGCTTCCGCGCGGGCTGGAACGCGCTGGTCGGCGTACCGCTGCTGCTGCCGAGCTTCATGTACGAGGGCGTCCATAACCTCCATCACGCGAAGACGCGGTACGGGACGGTCGACGATCCCGAGTATCTGCCGCTGGCTCTGATGAAGCCGTGGACGGTGCCGCTGTTCGTGCTCGTCGCCGCGCTGGCGCCGATCGGGCTGCTGATCCGCTACGCCGTGCTGACGCCGTTGTCGTTCGCGGCGCCCGGTCTCCGCCGTGTCGTGATGGAGCGCTACTCGGCGCTGGTGATCAACCCGCGATTCCGTCGTCGCGCGCCCGAGGGCGACGCCAAGTCGCAGTGGACGCGCGTCGAGATCGCGACCAGCGCTTGGGCCATCACGCTCCTAGGCGCGGTCGCGACCGGCGTCGTGCCGCTCCGCGCCTTTCTGGTGTTCCTGGGGGTGATCTCGGCGACCATGGTGATCAACCAGGTCCGCACCCTCGTCGCGCATCTGTGGGAGAACGAGGGCGAGGCGATGACGGTGACCGCGCAGTATCTCGACTCGGTCAACGTGCCCCCGCCGGCGCTGCTGCCCGCGCTCTGGGCGCCGGTCGGCCTGCGCTACCACGCGCTCCACCACCTGCTCCCCGGCGTGCCCTATCACCACCTGGGCGAGGCGCATCGGCGGATCACCGCGATGCTGGGAGCGGACTCGCCGTACCATAAGGCGAGCTACGACGGGCTTCCGGGGCTGCTCAAGCGGCTGGTCGCGAGCACGTTCGGCCGCTGAGCCTATTCCTCGGTGCGGATCAGCACCGCTTCGCCGATCAGGAAGAACAGCAGGAACGGCGCCCAGGCGGCGAGGAAGGGCGGGTAGGCGCCCAGATTGCCCATCGCCAACGCGAAATTGTCGGCGACGAAGAAGGCGAAGCCGAGCGCCATGCCGATCACGGCGCGGATGAACAGCTTGCCGGATCGTGCGATGCCGAACGCGGCTACGGCGCCGAGCAGCGGCATCAGCACCGCCGAGAGCGGCCCCGACAGCTTGTGCCACAACGCGCCTTCCAGCGACTTGGTCGGTCGCCCGGCGTCCGACAGGTCGTCGATGGCGCCGCTGAGCTCCACGAACGTCATCCCTTCGGGATTGACCGTCGCAAGCGTGAACTGGTCGGGACGCACGCCGCGCGCGACGACCGCCTCGCCCAGGCTCTCGACCGCGCCGGTCCCGACGTCGAACCGCTTGGCCGGCCCTATCCGCCACGCGTCGCCGGCCCGCACGCCCCGCGGCGCGCTGATCGTGCTGCGGAGCGCGCCGTTCTCGCGGTCGTAGACCGTGACGCCCTGCAACCGCGCGTCCGCGCCGCGCCCGGTGATCCGCGTCACTTCGATCAGGTCGTCGCCCTGGCGCACCCAGACGTTGGTGCGGTCGCCCCGCTCGACGGGAAGCGGGCCGTAGTCGACGCGCTTCCACTGCTCCAAGGTGGCGGTGGCGCGGGCGACGATGCGCTCGTTGAACCCCAATGAGATCGCCGCCACGCCCAGGCTGGCGACCAAGAGCGGCGCCAGCACCTGATGCGCCGATAGCCCCGCGGCCTTCAACGCCACCACCTCGCTGTTCTGGTTCATCGTGATCAGCGTCAGGATGGTGCCGAGCAGCACGGAGAAGGGCAGGGCGAAGGCCACGATCTGCGGAAAGCGCAGGCTGACGTAACGGAGCACTTGCGCCTGCCCGTTGCCGTCGAACTCGAGGATGCGGCCGGTCTCGCTCAGCAGGTCGAGCGCCTGGAGGATGAAGGCGATCGAAAAGGCGATGGCGAAGGTCCGCACCAGGAACAGCCGCGCCATGTAGAGGGCGACCGTACGCGACGGGAAGAAGGCGAGCGGGTTCACGCCGCCGCCTTTCGCCGCCGGCCGGGCACGAGCCGCGCGACCGCCTTGGCCGCCTTGGCGAAGCCGCGCTCGAGCGCGCCGATGGGCTGGCCTCCGGGGACGTAGGCGACGGTGCGGAACATCCAGACCACCAGCGCGGCGAAGAGGAGGAAGGGCGCCCATAGCGCGAGCAGCGGATCGACGCGGCCGAGCTCGCCGATCGAGGCGGCGTACTCGTTGATCTTATGGTAGGTCACGATCATCACCACGCCCAGGAACACGCCGAACGCGGACGAGGAGCGCTTGGGCGGGATGCCCAGCGCCACCGCCAGCATCGGCAGCAGGAACATCGTCGCCACCTCCACGACGCGGAAGTGGAACTCCGACCGCGTCGAGTCGCGCTGCTCCTCGGTGGACGCGGTTTTGCCCAGCCGCGCGAGCTCGGGCAGCGTGAATTCTAGGTTGCGGCCGCCGCGTCGTCGGAAGCGCTCGGAGCGGGGCAGCGGGATGGGGAGGTCGTGCGCGGTGAAGGTCAGCACGCGGGGCACGCGGAACTTGGGCGAGTCCTGGACCAGGACGCCCTGCGTCAGGCGGAAGATGATCGTGTTTGGATCGTCGGTGGCGAGGAAGCGGCCCTCGCTGGCGGTTACCGAGTAGCTCGTCCCCTTGGGTTCGTCGTAATGGACGAAGATGCCCGACAGCTCGCGCCCGCTCTGGCGGCTGCGCTCGATCCGGAGCGTCATGCGGTCGCCGAAATGGGTGAATTCGCCCACCTTGATCGAAGCGCCCAGCGCTCCCGTCCGCAGCTCGAAGCGCAGCCGCTCGTAATAATAGCGCGCCTTGGGCTGGACATAGCCCACGATGGCCAGGTTCACGGCAACCAGGACGATCGTGTAATAATAGGGCACGCGGAGCAGTCGCGCGTAGCTCATGCCGACGCCCCGCATCACGTCGAGCTCGGAGCTGGTCGCCAGTCGGCGGAAGGCCAGGAGCACGCCGAGAAGCAGCCCGATCGGGATGCCGAGGCCAAGATACTCGGGAAGCAGGTTGGCGAGCATCCGCCACACGACGCTCACCGGCCCCCCTTGCGTCGCGACGAAGTCGAACAGCCGAAGCATGCGGTCGAGGATGAGCAGCATCGCCGCGATCACGAGCGTCGAGAACAACGGCAGCGCGATCAGCCGGACCATGTAGCGGTCGATGGAGGGCATTCGGGCTCGATCAGGGGAGGGAACGCCCGGGGGTATAAGGCCGCCCGGGGGACGTGGCCACCCCGTCCCGGAAAGCGCGGCTACTCCGCCGCGAGCTGGTGCATCTGCTCCTGTTCGGCGAGCGTGGTCGCGATGGCGCGCTCCAGGCCGGCGAGCGTGAACGGCTTGCGCAGCACCTGGCGGCCGCCGAACGCCGTGGCGCCCGCCTCGCCGGCGTATCCCGTCACGTAAAGCACCGCCAGATGCGGGCGCCGCGGCAGCAGGCCCGCCACCATCTCAGGGCCGGTCTGACCCGGCATCAGGACGTCGGAGACGATCAGGTCGACGTTCGGCTCCCGATCGAGCAGCGCGGGGGCGGAGAGGGGGTCGCCGCAGGCGATCGGATCATGGCCGAGCTCGACCAGCGCCGCCACTGTAGAGGCGAGCACGCGAGGATCGTCCTCGACCACGAGCACGCGCAGCCGGTCGTCGGAGCGAGGTTCGGGCGTGCCGGGGCGGTCGGGCGTCTCCTCGCCCGTGTCCTCGCCGATGAAGCGGGGCAGGTACACGGTCACGGTGGTCCCGCAACCGGGCGCGGTGTCGATGCCGACCTCGCCGCCCTGTTGCCGCGCGAAGCCGAAGATCTGGCTGAGGCCGAGCCCTGTGCCCTGGCCCACCGGCTTGGTGGTGAAGAAGGGTTCGAAGACGCGCTCCACGACGTCCGGGGTCATGCCCGACCCCGTATCGGTGACCGCGAAGGCGACGTAGTCGCCGCCCGCGCTCTGGCCGATCTGGCCGGGCGCCAACGCCGCCCTCCCGGTCGCGATCGTCAGGAGCCCGCGCCCGTTCATCGCGTCGCGCGCGTTGACGGCGAGGTTGAGCAGGGCGTTCTCCAGCTGGACGCGGTCGGCGTGGACGCGCCAGCCGTCCGCCTCGTCGCGAACCGTCACGGTGATCGCGTCGCCCAGCGTCCGGTCGAGCAGGTCCGACATGCCCGCCACCAGGGCGCCCGGCTCGATCGCCTCCGGCTTCAGCCCCTCTTCGCGCGAGAAGGCGAGGAGCCGGCGGGTCAGCGCGGCCGCGCGGTTCGCCCCCTCCATGGCGCTGTCGAGATGCCGCCCCGCCGACGGCTTGTCCAGATTGCGCCGCGCGAGTTCGATCCCGCCGAGAACGACCGCCAGCATGTTGTTGAAATCGTGCGCGATCCCGCCGGTGAGCTGGCCCACCGCCTCCAGCTTCTGCGCTTGCCGCAGCTTGGCCTCTTGCGCTCGCAGTTCGGCGGTGGCCGCTTCGACGGCGGCGGTCAGCTCGGCCGCGCGCGCCTGCGCCTCGTCCGCATCGGCCTCCGCCACCGCGCGCTCGCCCATGGTGCGGACCGTAAACCAGCCAAGCGCGATCGCGCCCAGGACGATGCACGCGCCGAACACCGCTAGTGCGACCGCCGCCGTGCTCGACCGACGCACGCTGCGCATCGCCGCCGACGTGCGCGCGTCGAGCACCGCGCGCTCCGCCGCGTTGATCTCCTCGAGCAGGCCCTCGATCGCGGCCAGCGAGCTCGCGTTCCGCGCCTGGTAGTAGCGGGCCAGCGCCTGGCTGTTCTTGCGGTGCTGCGTCGACGACGCGATCCGCGACAGCTGCTCGCCGCGCTCTTCGTACGCCGTGCGCAGATCGGCGATGCGCGCTTGCTGGTCGCGATCGCGGCGCGTCATGCGTTCGAGATGCGCGATGTGGAGCGCCGCCGATCGCCACTGGTCGAAATAGCTCTGCCCGAGTTCGCGGTCGGCGGAGATGACGTAACGGCCCAGCGCGGCTTCCGAACGGGCGATGGCGCCCGCCAGCGTCCGCGAGACCACCATCACATCATAGCTGCGCGCCTGGAGCCGGAGCGCGCGGTCGCGCTGCTCGTTCGCCTGGCCGACAGTGATGACGAGGAGCACGAGGGTCGCCGCGCCCAGGATCGCGATCGCGACCAGCGTGACCATCCGCCATAGCGGACCGCGCTCGTGAGCCCCCTCTTCGGCTTCCCCGTCCACGCGAGGATCATAACTAAACCGCTGAAAAGGCGATAGCCGATCGGTTCCTCAGCCGATCACGCCTATGGCCCGACCCGTCGCTTCGAAAAGGCCGATCACCCGGCGCAACTGCGCGTCGCTATGTTCGGCGGACAACGAGCAGCGGAGCAGGAACGTGCCGGCGGGCGTCGCGGGCGGTCGCGCCATGTTGACGTAGACGCCGCCTTCCAGAAGCGCCTGCCACATGGCGATCGCCTGGACCTGATCCTCCAAGATCACGGCGATGATCGCCGATTCCGGTTGCGCCGTGCCGAGCTTGAAGCCGAGGTCGACCAGCCCGCCGTGCAGCATCCGGGCGTTATCCCAGAGCCGCTGCCGCTTGCCGTGCGCGTGCATCAGCTTGCGGATCGAGGTCGCGGCGGTGGCGACGACCGACGGCGGGAGGCTGGCGGTGAAGATGTACGGACGGCAGGACAGGCGAAGGCCGTCGAACTTGGGATGGTCGGCGATGCAGAACCCGCCGACGGTCCCCACGGACTTCGAGAAGGTGCCGATGACGAAGTCGATGTCGCGGCCGAGCTCCAGCCCCTGCTCCTCGTACACGCCGCGGCCGTTGGGGCCGTAGAAGCCCATGGAGTGGGCCTCGTCGACGAGCACCATCGCGCCGTGCTTCCGGGACACCGCGACCATCTCGCGCAGGGGCGCGATGTCGCCCAGCATGGAATAGACGCCTTCCAGCACGACGAGCTTGCCCGGCTCCCTGGGCAGGCGACCAAGACGCTTGTCGAGATCCTCTACCGAGTTGTGCCGGAACCGCACCACCTCGGCGTCGCCCATCTTGCAGCCGTCGTAGATGGACGCGTGGCTGTCGGCGTCGAGGATGACGTACTCGCCCCGGCCGGCGATCGTCGAGATCACGCCGAGATTGGCCTGGTACCCCGTAGAGAAGACCATCGCGTGCCGCGCACCGTAGAACTCGCGCAACGCGTCCTCGGCGTCGACATGGTCGCGGAAGGTGCCGTTGAGCATGCGGCTGCCGTTGGTGCCAGAGCCGAACGCCCGGAGCGCCTTCTCGCCCGCCGAGATGACGTCGGCGTCGAACGTCATGCCCATGTAGTTGTAGGTGCCGAGCAGGATCGTCTCCCGGCCCTTGATCACGGCTTCGGTGGGCGATCGGACCTCGTCCATCACGATCGCGAACGGGTCGCGTACTCCCGACGACAAGAGTGCCGCGCGCTCGGCCATCAGGCCGTCGAATTTGGCGAACAGGTCGTGCCCGGGGACGGTGACGGGCGGATCGAGCGGCAGCGCCTCGGCCTGGAGTCCGGTCTCCGTCATGCCTTGAGCTTGCCCACCGCGTCGACGAGCTGGCCCACCGTCTCGATCTCCGCCTGCATGTTCATGGTGATGACGATGTCGAACTCGTCCTCGATCGCCGCGACGAAGTCCATGACGGTCAGGCTGTCCCACTCCAGATCGCCCTGGAAGCTGGTCGCGTCCGTCACCGCGACGCCTTTTTTATTGAAGGGTTCGATCTGCCGCCGGACGGCGTCGAGGATTTGGTCGCGGTCGCTCATGATCCAGGTCCTTGGCTGTCGAATGCGGCGGGAGTTCGGCGCGCGCCTATAGCAATCCTTGCGCCCGGTACCAGCGCGCGGTCTCGGCGAGCCCTTCAGCGAGCGGCACGCGCGGCGCCCAAAGGTCAGAGGGAGGGCGGCGCGCCGGATCCGCCGTCCAATCGGGATGCGCCATGTAGCGCGCGCGGTCGGGGGTGAGCTTCGCGTCCGCGCCGCGGAGCCTCCCGTCCGCCCACGCGCCTAGTCGCAGCAGCGCCGCGGGAAGCGGGAGCGGCAGGACCGTCCGGCCCAGCGATCGGCCGATCGCGCGGGCGTAGTCGGCATGGGCGAGCGGATGGCCGTCGTCGGGCTCGTAGGTCGTCCTCGGACCGCCCCGCTCGGCGAGCGTCGCGAGGAGCGCCGCGAGGTCGTCGACCATGATCGCCGACATCAGGCCGGGCGGGGGCAGCAGCGCCAGCCCGCGCTTCGCCAGGCGGAAGACGTCCAGCTGCTCGAGGTCGCCGGGGCCGTAGACCGCGGGCGGGCGAACGATCGTCCAGTCGAGCGCCGAGTCTTCGACGACGCGCTCGGCTTCCGCTTTGGACCAGCCGTAGAGCGACAATCCCGGTTCGCGCGCGGCGAGCGAGGAGACGTGGACGAAGCGACGGACGCCCGCCCGCACCGCCGCGTCGACGACCGCACGCGTCCCGTCGACATTGCCCGCGGCGAAGCCCGCGCGGTCGGGGGCGCGGACGACGCCCGCGACGTGGATCACCGCGTCCGCGCCGCTCACGAGCAAGTCGAGGCGGTCGGGCCGGTCGAGCGCGCCCTCGACCCACTCCACCCCGTCGCGCGCCGGCTGCGCCCGCCGGGTCAGCGCGCGGACGCGGCGGCCGCGGTCCAGCAGGACGTCGAGCGTCCGTCCGCCGACGAAGCCGGTGGCGCCGGTGAGGGCGATCAGCATGTCACAGCAATGCCAGATGGTCGCGATGGACCAGCGCTGACCGCGGGGCGTGGCCCAGCACCGCCGCCTGCTCGTCCGTCCGGAGCCCGACCAGCCGTCGGGCGTCGGCTGCGTCGTACTCCGCGAGGCCGCGCGCGACCGTGCCGTCCGGACCTTCGATCCGCACCAGGTCGCCGCGCGTGAAACGGCCCTCGATCGCCACGGCACCGGCGGCGAGCAGGCTCGACCCCGCGCGCAGCGCCGACGCGGCGCCGGCGTCGATCCGGATCGCGCCATGGTCGGTGAGGCCGCCCGCCAACCACGCCTTGCGCGCAGGTGCCGTGCGCTCGGCCGCGAAGACCGTGTGACGCGCCCCGCCCGACAGCGGCCGATCGACGCGCCCGCTCGCGATGGCGAGTTGCGCGCCCGCCGCCGTCGCGATCCGAGCGGCGGCGAGCTTCGACGTCATGCCGCCCGATCCCATGCCCGACGCGGAGGTCGGCCGCGCGAACGCCGCCACCGCGTCGATCCGCTCGACGCGCGCGATGTGGACCGCGCCGGGGTCGGCCGGATCGCGGTCGTAGAGGCCGTCCACGTCCGACAGCAGCACGACGCCTTGCGCGCCGGCCGCCTGCGCAACGCGCGCGGCGAGCCGGTCGTTGTCGCCGAAGCGGATCTCCTCGGTCGCGACGCTGTCGTTCTCGTTCAGCACCGGCACGACGCCGAGCGACAGCAACCGGTCGAGCGTCGCCGCGGCGTTGAGGTAGCGCCGCCGGTCCTCGAGATCGCCCAGCGTCACCAGCATCTGCGCCGCGGTCAGGCCCTCGGCCGCCAGCAGCTCCGCCCAGACGCCCGCCAGCGCGATCTGCCCGACCGCGGCCGCCGCCTGCGCGTCCTCCAGCGACGCGCGTCCGCCCTTCGTCAGCCTGAGCCGCCGCGCGCCCAGCGCGATGGCGCCGGAGGAGACGATCGCGACCTGCTGTCCCGAGCGCACCCGATCGGCTATCTCGGCCACCAGCTCGCCGAGCCACGCTCGCCGCGCTGCGCCGTCGGGATCGACGAGGAGCGCCGAGCCGATCTTGACGACGACGCGCGCATACGCCGCGGGCGGAAAAAGCATGAGCGCCTGCGACCCGCTAGCCGCGCGAGAAGATTTCGGCGTGGGGCAGGGTCAGGTCGAGCGAGGGCAGACGAAGGTCGGACGGCTCGTCATATTGCTCGTCGTTCCAACCGTTGCGACCCGTCCGTTGGACGACCCGCAACCGCTCGGTCGCGATGTCGACGAAGACGATCGTGTCCACGCTGGTTAGAGCTTTATATTCGTCCAGCTTGTCGCGGAGGTCGGTACGGGCCGTACCTGCCGACAGCGCCTCGAAGATCACGCGGGGATCGTCGAACAGCCGTGCGTCGTCGTCGTCCGGTCCGTCATGGCCGCAGAAGACGGCCAGATCGGGATAAAGAAGTGATCGTTCCCGCGTCCGGATGCCCATGCCGGAGCCGTAGGGCGTGCAACCGGTGCCTTTCAGCCGTCCCGCCAACGCGACTTGGATGTTCAGCACGATCCGGTTGTGGCGCGCCCGCGCCTCGGCCATCATGCGGATGACCCCGTCGTCCAGCTCGGCCTTCTGATCGCCGAAATCGATGGCGAGGAAGTCCTCGATCGTCAGCCGATGATGTTCAGCGCGAGCGGCCATGATCCGTGCATACGCCCATCCGAGGCCGCACTCAAACCGGCGACCACTCCACCGCGGTCTCGTCCTGGTCGTCGGCCTCCACCGTGCGCCCGCCCAGGCCGATCTCCTCGAGCAGCCGGTCGAGCGCCCAGTCGACGCCCACGCCGCTGGCCCCCGAAATCGGGATCGGCTGGACGCCGCTCGCCTCCTCCAACTCCGCGGACAAGGCGGCGATCAGCTCGTCGTCGAGCGTGTCGATCTTGTTGAGCGCGAGCACGAAGGGCTTGTCCGCGAGCCCCGCGCCATAGGCGTCGAGCTCGGCGCGGACCACGCGGAAGCTTTCGGCCACGTCCTCGTCATTGGCGTCGACGAGGTGGAGGAGGACGCGGCACCGCTCGATATGACCTAGAAAGCGATCGCCGATCCCGGCGCCGTCCGCCGCGCCCTCGATCAGGCCGGGGATGTCGGCGACGACGAACTCCTGCCCCTTGTGGCGCACCACGCCCAGCTGGGGCCGGGTGGTGGTGAAGGCGTATTCGCCGACCTTGGCCTGGGCGTTGGTGACGCCGTTGATGAAGGTCGACTTGCCCGCGTTGGGCAGCCCCACGAGCCCCGCGTCGGCGAGGAGCTTCAGCCGGAGCCAGACCCACGCCTCCTCGGCCGGCCAGCCCGTGCCGTGCTGGCGCGGCGCGCGGTTCGTCGACGTCTTGTAGCTGGCGTTGCCGCGCCCGCCGTCGCCCCCGCGCAGGAACACCTCGCGCTGGCCGATGCGCGTGAAGTCGAGCAGGATCTCCTCCTTGTCCTCCGACAGCACCTGCGTGCCGACGGGGACGCGGATCACGATGTCGCGCCCGCCGGCGCCCGTCCGGTTCGAGCCCGAGCCGCCGCCGCCGCGCGGCGCGCGGAAATGCTGGGTGTAGCGGAAGTCGATCAGCGTGTTCAGGCCGGCCACGGCTTCGAAGACGATGTCGCCGCCCTTCCCGCCGTCGCCGCCATCCGGGCCGCCATATTCCATGAACTTCTCGCGCCGGAAGCTGACGGCGCCGGGGCCGCCGGTCCCTGAACGGACGAAGATCTTGGCTTGGTCTAGGAAATGCATCGGCGTTACTTAGCGATAGCGGACGGGTTCGCCAGGGCCTGGAGCGCCAGATCGCGCGCCGCGTCGCGCGGTAACCCGAGCGCGCGGGCCATGGGCGCGCCCAGCAACGCGTCGCCCATCGCCATCAGCACCAGTTGCAGCGTCTCCTGATGGATGGGCCGATCCGCGCGCCCGTGCTCTTCGGCGGCGAGCTCGTCGACCAGGTCGTGGATCGCGTCGAGGATGGGGTCGAGCGCGCCCCTGTCGCCCGTCAGGATCATCCAGCTGGCGAGCGCGCCGGCTCCGCCTTCGCCGAAAGCGTCAAAGGTCAGGTCCACGACCTCGCGCGGGTTGCGGTCCTCCGCGCGGTTGCGGAGCACGGCGTCGCGGATCGTGCCCGTGATCGCCTGCGCCATGCGCTCGATCAGCGCGCGTTGCAGCCCCTCGGCCGAGCCGAAATGATGGAGCAGCGT
>DASVSW010000191.1:0-6883 GCA_036387895.1 Sphingomonas sp. | reverse complement strand
GCGATCCTCACCGCCGCCTGGCTCCGCGCCGTCGCCGACGACCCGGCCCTCTGGTCGCCGCCCGCGCTCACCCCCGACCTCGCCCGCACCGAAGGCTGGACCTTCGGCGTCCGCTGAAGCATTACGCGTCGCGGCGCGCCGGTTTAGCTCAGCTGGTAGAGCAGCGGTTTTGTAAACCGAAGGTCGCGGGTTCGATTCCTGCAACCGGCACCATCGCCTCAGCGTTACGCGGCGGGAATGATCGGACGTACCCCCCTGAAAGTCGCCAGCTACAACATGCGCAAGGGGATCGGCACCGATCGCCGGCGCAGCCCCGAACGCACGCTGGAGGTGCTCCGCGAGATCGACGCGGACGTGATCGCGCTGCAGGAGGCCGACCGCCGCTTCGGCCCGCGCGCGATGGTGATCACCGCGCGCCTGCTCGACGAGCATAGCGACTGGAAGGCGGTGCCGCTCAACATCCGCGAACGCTCGATGGGCTGGCACGGCAACGCCATCCTGGTCCGCAAGTCGGCCGACGTGCTGGGCTGCGGCGCGATCCACCTGCCGGCGCTGGAGCCGCGCGGCGCCGTCATGGCCGACGTCGATCAGGCCGGGTCGACCGTGCGCGTCGTCGGCATGCACCTCGACCTGTCCGGCCTCTGGCGCCGCAAGCAGGCGCACGCGATCATGGCGCATCTGGAGCACCTGCCGGACCGGCCGCCCACCATCCTGATGGGCGACCTCAACGACTGGAGCGCGCGGTCGGGCTGCCTGCGCGACTTCGGCCGGGCTTTCCGCATGGCGGAGACCGGTCCCAGCTTCCACGCGCGCCGTCCCGTCGGCAAGCTCGACCGCATCATGGTCAGCCCCGACCTGCGCATCGCCGATTGCGGCGTCCACGCCAGCGCCACCGCCCGGCGCGCGAGCGACCACCTGCCCATCTGGGCGACCGTGGAGCCCGCGTGATCCGCGAGAAGGAGTTGCGGCTCGCGCTCGTCTGCTACGGCGGCGTCAGCCTGGCGGTCTACATGCACGGCATCACCAAGGAGGTCTGGCATCTCGCCGCCGCCAGCCGCGGCCACGCCGAGGGCGCGACGCCGATGAGCGGCGTGCGCGGCGTCTACGCAGCGCTGCTCACCGAGCTGGAGCGGTCCACCGGCGTCCGGCTTCGCGTGCTGCCGGACATCATCGCGGGCGCCAGCGCGGGCGGCGTCAACGGCGTCTTCCTCGCCCAGGCGCTGTCGACCGGCCAATCGCTCGACCCGCTTACCGACCTCTGGTTGACCTCCGCGGACGTCGAGTCGCTCATCGACCCCGACGCCGCGCCTAGCGGCCGCTTCTCGCGTATGTGGGCGATGCCGCTCGCCTGGCTCGCCGGGCGCAAGGGGACGGACGGCGCGGATCCGGCGGACGCCGAGACCCGCGACGAGGTCCGCGCAAAGATCTCCCATTTCATCCGCTCGCGCTGGTTCGAGCCGCCCTTCGGCGGCGCGACGCTCACCCGGCTCATCCTCGACGCGCTCGACGCGATGCGCGCGGGCGAACGCGGGCCGAGGTTGCTGCCCGACGGCCAGCCGCTCGACCTTCGCGTCACCGTGACCGAGTTCGTCGGCCACCCCGAGCGGCTGCGCCTCCATTCCCCGCCCGAGGTCGTCGAGACCGAGCACCGGCTCGTGATCGGCTTCTCGGACGACGGCGCGCCGTGCGACACGCTGGCCGACCCCGCCGAGCTCGCCTTCGCCGCCCGCGCCACGTCGAGCTTCCCCGGCGCGTTCCCGCCCTTCATGGTCGGCGAGCTGGATGGCGTGCTCGCGGAGCGCGGCGCCGCGTGGCCCGGCCGCCGATCCTTCCTCCGCCGCATCCTCCCGCGCCAGTTCGCGGCCAACGCGCTCGACAGCGCGGTGCTCGTCGACGGCTCGGTGCTGGCCAACGCCCCGTTCGGCCCGGCGATGGCGGCGCTGCGCGACCGGCCCGCCCGGCGCGAGGTCGACCGCCGTTTCGTCTACATCGACCCCTCGCCCGGCATGGACATCCGGATGTCTCGGGGCGACGGCCCGCCCGGCTTCTTCCAGACCATATTGGGCGCGCTCAGCGACCTGCCCCGCGCCCAGCCGATCCGCGACAATCTGGAGGAGATCGAGGGGCGGTCGGACCGCATCATGACCATGCGCGGCGTGCTCGACGCCTTGCGCCCGCAGGTCGATGCCGAGGTCGAGCGCGTCTTCGGCTACACCTTTTTCCTCAACAGCCCGACGCCGGCGCGCCTCGTCGCTTGGCGGCGTCGCGCGCAGGAGGCGAGCCTCGCCCGCGCGGGCTACGCCAGCGCCGCCTACGGCCATCTGAAGCTCGGCCGCCTGCTCGACCAGACGGCGGGCCTCCTCCACGACGTCGCCGCCGATCCCCGCGCCGAGCGCCGCGCCGCGATCCGCCGCGCGGTCGCGGCCTGGGCCGACGCGGCCGGGGTGGCCGCCGAACCCGAAGGGGACGCCGCGGTCGACCTCTACCGCCGGTTCGACGTCGTCCACCGCATCCGCCGCCTCCGGCTCCTCGCCCGCCGGCTCGTCGAGGCGGAGTCCGCCGGCGACGCGCCCGGCCTGCCGGAGCTGCGGGAAGCGATCTACGGCTCGCTCGCCGGCAATCTCGACGCGCGCAGCCCGCGCGCGCATCGCGACCTCCGCCGCGCGGTCCGGCGTATGCGCGGCGACGCGGGCGAGGTCATGGAGCGGCTGTCGCGGTCGCTCGACCTCACCCGGCTCGACGCCGAGACCGACGCGCGTCTCTGCGCCGCGTTCGTGCTGCTGCCCAAGGAGCAGCGGCGGCAGCTGCTCCTCGCCTATCTCGGCTTCCCCTTCTTCGACACGGCGACGCTGCCGCTCCTGCAAGGCGAAGGCCTGGACGAGTTCGACCCCATCAAGGTCGACCGCATCTCGCCGGAGGACGCGCAAGCCATCCGCGGCGGAGGCGCGGCGGCGACGCTCAAGGGCGTCCAGTTCGCCACCTTCGGCGCCTTCTTCTCGCGCGCTTATCGCGAGAACGACTACCTGTGGGGCCGCCTCCACGGCGTCGAGCGGCTGATCGACATCGCCGTCTCCGCGCTGGCGCCCGGCGAGCACCCCGCCCCGGGCCGCGTCGCGGAGCTGAAGCGCGCGGCGTTCCTCGCGATCCTCGACGAGGAGGAGCCCCGCCTCGCCGCGATCCCCTCGCTGTTCGAGGAGCTCCGCCGGGAGATAGGGTGACTCGGACGGCCGGGCGCGCTACCCGTGGCGCATGCGGTTCCTGCAGACGCTCCTATGGACCCTCCTGGCGTTCGCCGCCGCGCTCTTCACCTACGGCAACTGGACGCACGTCCCGATCCGGCTGTGGAGCGGCATCGTCGCGGACGTGAACCTGCCCTTCCTGCTCCTCGTGACCTTCCTCGCTGGCCTTGTGCCGACCCTGCTCTGGGCGCAGACGAGCCGCTGGCGCCTGCGCCAACGGCTGACCCAGGCCGAACGCGTCGCCTACGCGCCCTCGCTCCCGGCGAAGACGGAGGAGCCAGCATGAGCAGCCGGATCTACGTCGCCCTCGACACCCCCCGCCTCGACGAGGCCACGCGGCTGGCGAGCAGGGTCCGCCATCATGTGGGTGGCGTGAAGCTCGGGCTCGAGTTCTTCTCGGCAAACGGCCCGGCCGGCGTCCACGCGATGCAGGAGCTGGGGCTGCCCGTCTTTCTCGACCTCAAGCTCCACGACATCCCCAACACCGTGGCGAAGGCGGTGCAGTCGCTGAGCCCCCTCGCCCCGGCGGTGCTCACCGTCCACGCCGCGGGCAGCCGCGCGATGATGGAGGACGCCAAGGCCGCCGCTCCGCCGACGACCAAGGTCGTGGCGGTCACCATGCTGACCTCGCTCGACGAGGACGATCTGCGCGCGCAGGGCGTCGCCGGCTCGGCGCACGACCATGTCGTCCGCCTGACCGAGCTGGCCCGCGACGCCGGCGTCGACGGCATCGTCTGCTCCGGCGCGGAGGTCGCCGCCGCAAAGAAGCTCTGGCCCAGGGGCTTCTTCGTCGTCCCCGGCGTCCGCCCGGCCAACGGCGTCGCCGGCGACCAGAAGCGCGTCGTCACCCCGCGCCAGGCGGCGGATGCTGGCGCCAGCATCCTCGTCGTCGGCCGTCCGATCACCCAGGCGGAGGACCCGGACCAGGCGGCGCGGGCGATCGCCGGGACGCTATAGCGCCGCGACGAAGTCCCTCACCTCTCGTCGGGAGCGGAGGCGTACCACGCGCTCCCGGTGATCCGCCAGCCGGTCGAGCGTCTTGGGCCGCTGCACGCGCCGGAACGCGGCGACGTAGCCCAGGAACGCCCAATCCAGCCGCTCCGGACACCCCGGCGCCATGTCGGCGCGCACGCGGCCGCGATGGCCGACCACGCGTTTCAGCACGCGCCACACGCATATGACGGTGGGCAGGTCGAGCCAAAGGACGACGTCCGCCCGTGCTGCGCGTCGCGCCAGCCCCGCCCCGTAGTTGCCGTCGATCACCCAACGTTCGCGGGCGATCAGTCCGTTTTCGACCGCCCGCCATTTGTCGTCCGACGGCTCGACCCAGCCCGGCCGCCAATGCTCCCGATCGAGATGGATCAGGGGCAGCCCGGTCCGGTCGGCGATCGTGCGCGACAGGACCGACTTCCCCGATCCCGGCGATCCCATGACCGCGACGCGCCGCGCGGCCCGGACTTCCGCGATCCCGACCATCCCATTCCCTTTCGCGTCCTGGCGCTCCATTAGCGCCGCATGCCCACCACCGCCAAGATCTGCGGCCTCACCACGCCCGCCACGCTCGACGCCGCCGTCGCGGGCGGGGCTAGCCATGTCGGCTTGGTCTGCTTCCCCGCTAGCCCCCGGCACCTCGATTGGGATCGGGGCGAGGCGCTCGCCGCGCGCGTGCCGGGCCATGTCGCCCGCGTCGGCGTGTTCGTCGACCCGGACGAGGACACGGTCGACCGCGCGATGAACCGCTGGCGGCTGGACGTGGTCCAGCTCCACGACACCGAGCCGGCCAAGGTCGACCGCCTCCGCCGGCGTTCGGGCGCGGAGGCCTGGGCCGTGCTGTCGATCAAGACCCGCGCCGACCTCGACGCCGCGCGCGGCTATGCCGGAGCCGCGGACCGCATCCTCTACGACGCTAAGACGCCGCCGGGCTCCGCGTTGCCGGGCGGCATGGGGCTTCGATTCGACTGGGCGCTGCTCGACGGCTTCCGCCACCCGCTACCCTGGGCGCTGTCGGGCGGGCTCGATCCGAACAACGTCGCGGACGCGATCCGCAGGACGGGCGCGACGCTCGTCGACGTCTCCTCGGGCGTGGAGAGCGCGCCAGGGGTCAAGGATGTGGACAAGATCGCGGCGTTCCTTAGAGCCGTGCGCCTATGAACGCGCCCAACTCCTTCCGCACCCAGCCAGACGAGCGGGGCCATTTCGGCGCCTATGGCGGCCGGTACGTCGCCGAAACGCTGATGCCGCTCATTCTGGAGCTGGAACGCGAATACCGCGCGGCGAAGGAGGACCCGGCCTTCGCGGCGGAGTTCGACGATCTGCTCGAACATTATGTCGGCCGCCCCAGCCCGCTCTACTATGCCGAGCGCCTAACCGAGACGCTCCGCGAGAACGCCCCGGCGGGCAAGGGCGCGCAGGTCTGGTTCAAGCGCGACGAGCTGAACCACACGGGCGCGCACAAGATCAACAACTGCGTCGGCCAGATCCTGCTCGCGCGCCGCATGGGCAAGACCCGGATCATCGCGGAGACGGGCGCCGGCCAGCACGGCGTCGCCACCGCCACCGTGTGCGCGCGCTTCGGCCTGCCCTGCGCCATCTTCATGGGCGCGCGCGACATTGAGCGGCAGCAGCCCAACGTGTTCCGCATGAAGCTCTTGGGCGCGGAGGTCCGCACCGTGACCAGCGGCGCGCGCACGCTCAAGGACGCGATGAACGAGGCGCTACGCGATTGGGTCGCGAACGTCCACGACACCTTCTACATCATCGGCACCGCCGCCGGCCCGCACCCGTACCCTGAGCTGGTCCGCGACTTCCAGTCGGTGATCGGCCGCGAGGCGCGCGAGCAGATGCTGAAGCGCACCGGCCGCCTCCCCGACCTGCTCGTCGCCGCGATCGGCGGCGGATCCAACGCGATCGGCCTGTTCCATCCCTTCCTCGACGACGCGGACGTGAAGATGCTCGGCGTCGAGGCCGCGGGCCACGGCCTCGACCGCGAGCACGCGGCGTCGCTCGCGGGCGGCTTCCCCGGCGTGCTCCACGGCAACAAGACCTACCTGCTCCAGGACGAGGACGGCCAGATCGCCGAGGCGCACTCGATCAGCGCCGGCCTCGACTATCCCGGCATCGGCCCCGAGCACGCCTGGCTTCACGAGACCGGCCGCGTCGAATACGTGTCGGCGACGGACAAGGAAGCGCTCGACGCCTTCCAGCTCCTCTGCCGCGTCGAGGGCATCATCCCCGCGCTCGAGCCCAGCCACGCCATCGCCGCCGTCGCCAAGCGCGCGCGGGAGATGGACCGCGACCAGGTGATCCTCGCCAACCTGTGCGGCCGCGGCGACAAGGACATCTTCACGGTGGCGGAAGCGCTCGGGGTGGCGATCTGATCGTGAGAAGATTTCGGGACGCGGTGATGACGTTGGCGGTCGTGCTCGGGGCGATGCTCGCCGTCGGCGCAGCGGTTGCGATCGCGCGAGGCGAGCCTGCGAGGTTCCCCCGGCTTTGGTCGGAATGGTGGTTCTGGGCGGCGCTGCTAGTCGGGAGATCGATGCGCACTGCTTTCAGAAAGGCGCGCACGTGACCCGCCTCTCCGCCGCCTTCGCGCGCGAGCACCCCGCGCTTGTCGCCTTCGTCACCGCCGGGGACCCTTCGCC
>DASVSW010000190.1:0-10393 GCA_036387895.1 Sphingomonas sp. | reverse complement strand
GGCGGCGGTCGCAATCCGCTGATCGAGGGCGCGATCGCCACGGTCGGCCTCGATCACGACGGTCGCCAGCGCGCCTTCGATCAGCGGGTTGCGGCCCGTCGAGGCTAGGCCCATGCCGCTGATCATCTCGCGCTCATGGCCGAGCAGGTATTTGGCGACGTCCCAGCCCTTGTTCTCGTCATGCACGCGGTTGCGCTTGGGCACGCGGACATTGTCCATGAACGTCTCGCAGAAGGGCGAGTAGCCGCTGATCAGCAGGATCGGCTTGGTCGACACGCCGGGCGAGGCCATGTCGAACAGGACGAAGCTGATGCCGCCCTGCTTCGACTCCTTGGACGTCCGCACCAGGCAGAAGATCCAGTCGGCCTTGTCGGCGTAGGAAGTCCAGACCTTCTGGCCGTTGACGATGTAGTCGTCGCCGTCGCTCTCGGCCGACGCGGCGAGGCTGGCGAGGTCGGAGCCGGCGTTGGGCTCCGAATAGCCCTGGCACCAGCGGATCTCGCCGCGGGCGATGGGGGGCAGGTGCTCGAGCTTCTGCTCCTCCGTGCCGTACTTCAGCAGCGCCGGCCCGAGCATCGAGATGCCGAAGGAGTTGAGCGGATTGCGCGCGCGGATGCGGCGCATCTCCTCTCGCAGGATCTTGGTCTGCTCCGGCGAGAGACCGCCGCCGCCATATTCGGTCGGCCAGTCGGGCACGGTCCAGCCGCGCGCGGCCATGCGGTCGAGCCAGTCCTTCTGCGCCGGGCTGGACGGTTTGAAGTTCCGTCCGCCCCAGCAGACGTCGTCGTCGGAGCGGATCGGCTCGCGCATCTCTGGCGGGCAGTTCTCCTCGAGCCAGGCGCGGGTCTCGAGGCGGAAGGTGTCGAGGTCGGTCATGGCGTCACCCCATCGTGAGTTGGTTGACCAGCCGCGCGACGGCGATCGCGCGATGGTCTTGGCGGAAGTCGGTCATCACCTGTACGCCGATCGGCAGGCCGTTCCCGTCGCGGCCGACGGGCACGGAGCACGCGGGCAACATGGGGAAGGTCGCGAGGCCCGGATAGGCCATCTGCGCGCCGAAGAAGGTCGGCTCGCCGTCGACCATCAGCTGGCGCTCGGCGAAGGGCGTGTCGTCGTGCGGGAAGGCGGTGGTGCCCCAACAGGGCGCCACCACCGCGTCGTACTCGGCGAAGAAGCGGCCCCAGGCGCGGCGGTTGTCGGCCTGTTCGTCGACCAGCTCGAACCAGTCCGTCATCGGCAGCGGCTGGATCAGGTCGGTACCCGCGCCGCGGGCGAGCGCCGTCAACAGCATCTTGATGTAGTTCGCATGCTGCTGGCCCAGGTCGGGGAGCAGCGGCGAGGCGCGGTCGACCACGACCCCGCCCTGCTCGAGCAGGTCGCCGACGCGCTCCACCGCGCCGCTCACCGCGCACTCGGTGGGGGCGAGCGGGTGGGCGGGCAGGATCAGCACGCGCGACCGGCGGCCGCTCGCCGGCGTCGCGTGCGGCAGCGGCAGATCGCTCAGCACGTCGAGCGCGACGTGCAGGTCCGCGGCGTCCCGCGCCATCGGCCCGATCACGTTGAGCGCGACGCCCGACTGCTTCGTCCGCGGGCGGGTATGCCCCCAGGTGTCGAGCGCGCCGTAGCTCGTCTTCAACCCCCAAACGCCGCAGAAGGCGGCGGGCACGCGGATCGAGCCGCCGATGTCCGAGCCGAGCTCCAGGGGCGTGAACCCCGCCGCGAGCGAAGCCGCCGATCCGCCCGACGACCCGCCGCTGACGCGCGAAGGATCGTGCGGGTTGCTGGTGCGGCCGTGGACGGGGTTGTTCGTCTGGATGTCGTCGAGGTTGGTGGGCGTGTTGGTCTTGCCCAGGATAACCGCGCCCGCCGCCTTCAGCCGCTTGACGGCTACCGCGTCTTCGGCGGACTTGTGGTCGGCGTGCTCGGGGAAGCCCCAATGAGTCGGCAAGCCGGCGACGTCGAAGCTCTCCTTCACCGTCATCGGCACGCCGAAGAGGGGACGCCCCTGGTTTCTCTCGGCGTCCGGTCCCGCCTCGTCCAGCGCTCTCGCCACCGCGCGGGCACGGTCGAAGTCGCGCACCACGACGGCGTTGATCGGCCCGTCCCCCGCCTCGATCCGCGCGATGGCGGCCTCGCACTCGGCGAGCGCGGAGGTCTCGCCCGCCCGGATCGCGGCGGCGGTGGCGAGGGCCGACCGGAAGCTCACTTCAGACGGCCACCGCTCGCCGCCGCGTCCCGCAGGGACTGCGCGACCGTGAAGCCGTGCTTCTCCAGCCCGGCCACGATCTTGCCCAGCCCCTCCGTCTGCGCCCAGAACATCGGACCGCCGCGATAGACGGGCCACCCGTAACCGTAGATCCACACCACATCGACGTCGCTCGCGCGCTGCGCCTTGCCCTCTTCCAGAATCAGCGCGCCCTCGTTGACCATCGGGTAAAGGGTGCGCTCGACGATCTCCTCGTCGGTGATCTCGCGGACGGTGGCGCCCTCCTTGGCGCGGAACTCCTCGATGATCTGCTGGACGCGCGGGCTGGGGGACGGGTTACGCTTCTCGTCGTAATCGTAGAAGCCGGCCTGCTTCTTCTGACCCCAGCGACCTTCGGCGCAGAGCGCGTCGCGGATGTTCTCGATGCGGCTCGGGTCGCGGTGCCAGCCGATGTCGACGCCCGCCAGGTCCGACATCTGGAACGGTCCCATCGGCATCCCGAACGCGATATGGACGCGGTCGATCTGCTCAGGGGTAGCGCCCTCCATCAGGAGCTTGTTGGCCTCGACCTGGCGCGGCATCAGCATGCGGTTGCCGATGAAGCCGTAGGTGACGCCCGCGACGACGGCGACCTTGCCGATCTTCTTGGACAGCGCCATCACCGTCGCCAGCACGTCGGGCGCGGTCTTCGCCCCGCGCACCACCTCCAGCAGCTTCATGACGTTGGCGGGCGAGAAGAAGTGCATGCCGAGCACGTCCTCCGGCCGCTTGGTCGAGGCGGCGATCTCGTCGATGTCGAGGTAGGACGTGTTCGACGCCAGGATCGCGCCCGGCTTGCAGATGCCGTCGAGCTTGCCGAAGATCTCCTTTTTCACGTCCATGCTCTCGTACACGGCCTCGATCACGAGGTCGCAGTCGGCGAGGTCGTTCAGGTCGAGCGTCGGGGTCAGCGCGCCCATGGCGGCCTCGACCTGCTCGGGCTTCATCCGGCCCTTGGCGGCGGACGCCTCGTAGTTCTTGCGCATCACGCCCGTGCCGCGGTCGAGCGCCTCCTGCTGCATCTCAACGATCGTGACCGGGATGCCGGCGGACAGGAAGTTCATCGAGATGCCGCCGCCCATGGTGCCGGCGCCGATGACGCCGACCTTCTTGATCGGGCGCAACGCGATGTCGGCGGGGACGTCGTCGATCTTGGCCGCCTGGCGCTCGGCGAAGAAGATGTGGCGCTGGGCGGCGGACTGGACGCCCATCATCAGCTTCATGAACTCCTGCCGTTCGAAGGCGATGCCCTCGTCGAAGGGGATCTGCGTCGCCTTCTCGACGCAGGCGATGTTGGCGGCGGGCGCGTCGAAGCCGCGGAAGCGCTTGGCGTTCTCGCGGCGGAACTGCTCGACCGCCTCCGGATCGGCGGCGACGGTCTTGTCGCGCGAGCGGGGCAGGGGACGCGCGTCCGCCACCTCGCGCGCGAAGGCGATCGCGTCCGCCTCGAGCGAACCCTCGCCGACGACGCGGTCGACGAGCCCCGCGTCGAACGCCTTGCTCGCGGAGATCGGGCTGCCCGTCGCGCACATCTCCATCGCGAGCCGCAGCCCCGCGACCCGCGGCAGGCGCTGCGTGCCGCCGGCGCCCGGCAGCAGGCCGAGCTTCACCTCCGGCACGCCCAGCTTCGCCGAGGGCACCGCGACGCGGTAGTGGCAGCCCAGCGTGATCTCGCACCCGCCGCCCAGCGCAGTGCCGTGGATCGCGGCCACGACCGGCTTGTCCGACGCCTCGATCATGTCGACCACCGCGGGCAGCATCGGCTCGACCGGCGGCTTGGTGAACTCGGTGATGTCCGCGCCCGCGAAGAAGGTCCGCCCGTCGCAGCGGATCACCATCGCGCGGATCGCGGCGTCGGCCAGGCCTTCCTTGATCCCTGCCTCCAGTCCCTGCCGCACCGCCGCGCCCAGCGCGTTCACCGGCGGGTTGTCGGAGATGATCACGAGCACGTCGTCGTGGCGTTCAGTGCGGATCGGGGAGGTGGTCACTTCGCTTCCTTTCGTCACCCCAGCGCAAGCTGGGGTCGTTGTGTTCGGGCCGGGTGCGCTCCTCCCGCGCGACCACAGCATTCGCTGGGGTGACGGGGAAGGGCGCGAGGTGGATCAGGTCATCGCCGCGTAGATCATCGTCTTGAGTTCGCGCCGGATCGGGTAGGCGCTGCTGGGCATCAGCTGCGTCATGAACACCATGTGCACCCGTTCGACCGGGTCCACGAAAAACGCGGTGGAGTACATCCCGCCCCAGTAGAACTCGCCTTCGGAGCCCGCGACCATCGAGCGTGCGGCGTCGATGTTGACCGCGAAGCCCAGGCCGAAGCCGGTGCCCGCGTTCGCCGCCTCGCTGAACAGCGAGCGCGACAGGCTCGCCAGGTCGCCGCCGCCCGGCAGGTGGTTGCGCGTCATCAGCGCCAACGTCTTGCGGCCCAGGATGCGCGCGCCGTCCAGCTCGCCGCCGTTGAGCAGCATTCGGCAGAAACGGTGGTAGTCGGCCGTCGTCGACACCAGCCCGCCGCCGCCCGACAGCAGCTTCGGCTCCCGCGACCACAGGCTCGCCGCACCCCGGTCGTAGAGGACGCGCCCGCTCTTCGGGTCGAGCGCGTAGCAGTCGACCAGCCGGTCCGTTTCGTCGGCCGGCACGACGAAGCCGGTGTCCGCCATCCCCAGCGGCTCGAAGACGCGGGTGCGGAAGAACTCGTCGAGAGCCACGTTCGCCACGCGCTGCACCACCGCGCCGAGCACGTCGGTCGCGACCGAGTAGTTCCACGCCGTCCCCGGCGAGAACTCGAGCGGCAGCTCGCCGAGCGCCGCGACGAAACCGTCCAGGTCGAGATTGCCGTGCCAGTTCTCGATCTTGCCCACCCGGTAGGCCGCGTCGACGTTGGTCCGGTTCTGGAACGAGTAGGTCAGCCCCGCCGTGTGCCGCAGCAGGTCGACCATGCGCATCGGCGCCTGGGTGGGCTTGGTGACGAACGGCACGCCGGCGCCGCCGCCGTCCCAGACGCCCATGCCCTTGAACTCGGGCAGGACGCGGTGGACGGGGTCGTCGAGCGCGACGAGCCCTTCCTCCGCCAGCATCATGAAGGCGATCGACGTGACCGGCTTGGTCATCGACGCGATGCGGAAGATCGAGCGCTCGTCCACCGGTGCAGGCGCGTCCTCGCGGGCGCGGCCTTCGGAGAACCAGTGGACCGGCTCGCCGTCGCGCGCGACGAGCAGCTGAGCGTGCGGGAGGAGGCCTGAGTCGAGGTACTTGGCGCGGATGAACGCGTCCATGCGGGCGAGGCGCGCGGCGTCGAACCCGTGACGGCCCCGGTCGCTCAGCCTCATGCCCGCTCCATACCCCCGTTTCTAAACCGCTGGCCGCCCTATGGCCTTGAGCGGCGCGCGGATCAACCGTAACCTGCCGCCCGAGAGAAGGGACGGGGCAAACCCGTTCTTCCAACGAGAGAGGATGCCTGTGGCGAGCCAACCCCTGATCGACCTGCCGCCCGAATGGCCCGCCAGGTCCGTCGAGCAGGTCCGCGGCCTGCTGACGGCGCCCGGCTCCAAGTTCGAGATGGACGTCGTCGACATACGCGGCGTGCCCACGCGCGTGTGGAAGAACGCGCCGCCGTCGCTGCCCTTCCTGCTCACCGCGGCGCGCGCGTACGGCGACCGGCTGATCTCGGTCTACGAAGACGAGCGCGTCACCTACGAGGCGAACTTCCGCGCGACCGCCGCGCTCGCCGAGCATCTGGCGGGCATGGGGGTGGGCAAGGGCGACCGCGTCGCGATCGCGATGCGCAACCTGCCCGAATGGATCACCGCGTTCTTCGCGATCATCGCGGTCGGCGCGATCGCGGTGCCGCTCAACGCCTGGTGGACGGGCGCGGAGCTGACCTACGGGCTGGGCGACTCAGGGTCCAAGGCCGCGCTGATCGACGACGAGCGTCACGCGCGACTGCTCGACTGCTACGACCGGCTGCCGGCGCTGGAGGCGGTGATCGTCGCCCGCGCGGCCGGCCCTCTGGGCGGCCACGCGTCGCGGCTGGAGGACGTGATCGGGAGGCCGCACGACTGGGCGGGCCTGCCGGACCGCGCGCTGCCCGCCGTCGCGATCGCGCCCGACGACGACGCCACCATCCTCTACACCAGCGGCACCACCGGCGCGCCCAAGGGGGCGCTGGGGACGCACCGCAACCTCATGACCAACATCCTGTCGTCGGGCTACGCCGGCGCGCGCACGATGCTCCGCCGCGGCGAGACACCGCCCGCGGCGCCCGAGACCAAGACCTTCCTCACCGTGATCCCGCTGTTCCATGCCACAGCGCTGTCCGCGATGCTGATGGGCGTCATCGCCAGCGGGTCGACGATGATCCTGATGCGCCGCTGGGACACGGTGCGCGCGATGGAGATCATCGAACGCGAGCGCGTCCAGGTGACGGGCGGCGTCCCCACCATCGCCTGGCAGCTGCTCGAGCATCCCGACCGCGACAAGTACGACCTCTCCTCCCTCGAGGCGATCGCCTATGGCGGCGCGCCGTCGGCGCCCGACCTGGTCAAGCGCATCCACCAGGAGTTCGGCGCGCTGCCCGGCAACGGCTGGGGCATGACCGAGACGACCGCCACCGTCACCGGCATCTCGGCGGAGGACTATCTCAACCGCCCGACGAGCTGCGGCCTCCCCGTCGCGGTCGCGGACCTGAAGATCATGGACCCGGAAGGGGCGCACGAACTGCCCGTCGGCGAGGTCGGCGAGCTATGGGCGCGCGGGCCGATGATCGTGCGCGGCTACTGGAACAAGCCGGACGCGTCGGCGGCGACCTTCGTCGACGGCTGGGTCCGCACCGGCGACCTGGCACGCCTCGACGAGGAGGGGTTCTGCTACATCGTCGACCGCGCCAAGGACATGGTCATCCGCGGCGGCGAGAACATCTATTCGACCGAGGTCGAGAACGTCCTCTACGCCCACCCCGCGGTGACCGACGCCGCGCTGATCGGCATCCCGCACCGCATCTTGGGCGAGGAGCCGGCGGCCGTGGTCCACCTCGCCCCCGGCGCGACCGCGACCGAAGCGGAGCTCCAGGCCTTCGTCCGCGAGCGCCTCGCCGCCTTCAAGGTCCCGGTCGCCATCCGCTTCACGCCGGAGACGCTGCCCAGGAACGCCAACGGCAAGATCCTGAAGCGCGAACTGAAGGCGCTGTTCGAGGATCGCGCGGCGGCGTAGCGTCCCCCGCCAATAGTATCGTCACCCCGGCCTTGAGCCGGGGTCCATGCGCGTCCGCGGGATCGCAGATGGCGCTTTCGGACATGCGGGCGGACGTGGATGCCGGGTCGAGCCCTGCATGACGGTAGGAGATAGCGGCGGAAGTCAGCGCAAGACGCTCTCCACCGCGCGCCGCCACCCCTCCAGCCGCGCCGCCCGCTCGTCCGCCCCCAGCCGCGGCTCGAACCGCTCCACCTCGCCGCGCATCCCCGCCGTCTCCGCCAGCGAGGCGAACAGCCCGTACCCGACGCCCGCCAGCATCGCTGCGCCGAGCGCCGTCGTCTCGGCGAAGCGGGGGCGTTCGACCGTGACGCCCAGCACGTCCGCCAGGTCCTGCGCCATCCAGTCGTTGGCGACCATGCCGCCGTCGATGCGTAAGCTCGCCCAGTCCTGCCCGTCGGCGGCGAAGGCGGTCTTGAGATCATGCGCCTGATAGCCTTGCGCCTCCAACGCGGCGCGGGCGACGTGCGCGCGGGTCGCGGAGAAGGTGAGGCCGGTCAGCGCCGCCCGCGCGTCCGGCCGCCACCAGGGCGCCCCCAGGCCCGACAGCGCGGGGACCAGGTATACGCCGCCGTTGTCGAGCGCCGACCGCGCCAGCGTCTCCGTCTCGCCCGCCATCGCGATCAGCCCGAGCGAGTCGCGCAGCCACTGGACGAGGCTGCCCGCGACGAACACCGACCCCTCCAGCGCGTACGTCGTCTCGCCGCCGAGCCGCCAGGCGACCGTCGACAGCAGCCGGTGCGCGCTCTGCCGCCGCGCGCCCGTGTGCGTGAGGATGAAGGCGCCGGTGCCGAAGGTCGCCTTGGTCTCGCCCGGCGCCAAGCAATGCTGCCCGATCGACGCCGCCTGCTGGTCGCCCGCCAGGCCGCAGATCGGGATGGGCGGCCCGAACGAGCGGGTCTCGCCGAAGCGGCCGGCGCAGTCGACGATCTCCGGCAATGCCCCGCGCGGCACGCCGAACAGCGCCAGCAGCTCGTCGTCCCACCGGCCGGAACCGATGTCCAACAGGGCGGTCCGGCTGGCGTTGGTGGCGTCCGTCACGTGCAGCCCGCCCGTCAGCTTCCACACGAGCCAGCTCTCGACGGTCCCGATCGCCAGCCGGTCGCCCGCGTCGCGGAGCGCGGGCCATTCGCCCATCGCCCAGCCGATCTTCGAGCCGGAGAAGTAAGGATCGAGCAGCAGGCCCGTCCGCGCCTGGACGATCGCCTCGTGGCCGGCATCGGCGAGATCGCGGCACATCCCGGCGGTGCGCCGGTCCTGCCAGACGATGGCGGGGGCGAGCGGCTCGCCGGTCTCGCGGTCCCAGAACACCACCGTCTCGCGCTGGTTGGTGATCCCGATCGCCGCGACGCGCTCCGGCCCGCCGGCTTGCGCGACCATCGCGCCCGCCACGCGGAGCGACCGCCGCCAGATCTCGGCCGCGTCGTGCTCGACCCAGCCGGCGCGCGGGTAGGATTGGGTGATCGGCGACGCCTCTTGTCCGACGCACTCGCCCGTCGGCCGGAACAGCATCGCACGCGTCGACGTCGTGCCCTCGTCGATGACCAGCAGATATTCGCCCATGGCGGAAGGCTAGCCGGGATATCGCGGCCCCGCAAAGCGCGTTATCACGCAGGCGACATGGCCGAACGCGATCCGAACCTGGTCCCGCTGGAAGCGCGAACCGTCGCGGACTCGCTGCTCGGCGTGCCCGCGGGCATCGCGGAAGGGGACGCCGTCCGCATCGCGATGCGGCGCGACCGGCTGCTCGCGGCGCTGACGCTGACGGCGGGCGTCGGGCTCGCGGTGGGGCTGCCCTTCGCGCTCAAGGCCGGGGCCGAGTTCTTCCTGCCGCTCACCGCCGCCATGGTGATCGCGGTGGCGCTGGTGCCGGCGCTCGAATGGCTCGAACGCCACCGCTTCCCGTCGCCGCTGGCCGCGCTGATCTGCCTCGTGCTGTTCCTGCTCGTGCTGAACGTCGTGCTCGCGGCGATCGTGATCCCCGCGATCGACTTCTTCCGACTGCTGCCGACCCGGATCGACCGGATCCAGGACAATCTCCAGCCGCTGCTCGACGTCTATTCGAACCTCGAGAGATACGCGAACCGCACGCTGCGCCGGATCGCCGACACACCTGTTCGCCGGACGCAGACGCCGGTGGCCCCGCCGAACTCGATCTTCGAGTTCGCCGCGACCTCCGCGCCGGCGGCGATCGTCCAGTTCTTCTTCGCGATCCTGGTCGTCTTCTTCTTCCTGTCCGGCTGGACGGGGATGCGCCGCCGCACGATCACCAACCGCGCGAGCTTCAATGGGGCCATGGCGACCGCCCGGGTGATCCAGGACGTGGTCGACGACGTGTCCGCCTATCTCGGCACGATCACGCTGATCAACGTCATCCTGGGGCTGGTCGTCGCGGGCGTGCTCTGGGCGATCGGCATGCCCTATCCGCTGATGTGGGGCGGGATCGTCGCGCTGCTCAACTACGTCCCCTATTTCGGCCCGGTGATCGCGGCGTTCCTGCTCGGGATCGGCGGGCTGATGACGTTCACGGACATCTGGATGGCGATGATCCCGCCCGCGGTCGTCATCGGCTGCCACCTGGTCGAGGCGAACGCGATCACGCCGCTCGTCGTCGGCCATCGCCTCACGATCAGCCCCATCCTGATCCTGATCTCGCTTAGTTTCTGGGGATGGGTGTGGGGGACGCCCGGTGCGCTGCTCGCGGTGCCGCTGCTCATCATCCTCCAGACGGTGCTCGGCGCCGCGGGGAAGCCCGACATCGCGGGCTTCCTGTTCGAGCACGGGACGCTCGTCGCGCAGGGCCGTGAGCGCCGCGACGGGGAAAGCGAAAACGGCCGTTGACAGGGTCGGGAGGCCCGCCTATCCGGCCGGCCTCGCAACGATGCGGGTGTAGCTCAGTTGGTT
>DASVSW010000189.1:0-7658 GCA_036387895.1 Sphingomonas sp. | reverse complement strand
TACCTCGCGGCGGGACGCGGGTCGGAGCTGCCGACCCAGCCGCCGCTATTGGGCGTCGAGACGGACGACACCAATCGGGGCGTCCGCGCCGTCGAGCTCCTGGAGGCGGACCGGTCGATCAGCCAGGCCGATCTGGAGCGGATCAAGTACGACACCGGCGTGTCGCGGCGGAGCTTCATCCGGCGCTGGATCGCGGACGCGGTCGCGTCGGAGGGCGACCGGCAAGCGAGGGCGTTGCTGGCGCGCTGGGACTTCGATTTCGACGGACGAGGGCCGGCGGACACGCTGGCGGCGATGGTGGTCCGGACGGGCAACGCCTGGCATTATCGCCGGCGGCCGCGGACCGATCCGGCGGAGGCCGTGGACGACGCGGCGGCGCATCTGCGGAAGCATTTCGGGCGGCTCGACGTGCCGCTCGGCGACGCGATGCGGTTGCGGCAGGGCGGGGTCGACCTTCCGCTCGACGGCGGGCCGGACGTGCTGCGCGCGATGGCGCTGTGGGACGAGGCCGATGACGGGCGGCTCGCGGTGCGGCACGGCGACAGCTTCCTGATGTTCATGGCGTGGGACCGCGAGGGCAGGGTGCGGTCGCGCTCGATCCAGCCCTTCGGCGCCGCGACGACGCGGCCGGAAAGCCCGCACCACGCCGACCAGGCGCCGTTGTTCGTGCGGCATGAGACGAAGCCGGTGTGGTTCCACCCGCGGGCGCTCCGGGGGAACACGGAGCGGGTGTACCGGCCTTGATCGGCCGGGGTTCCCGTCATCCCAGCGAAAGCCGGGATCGCGTGGTTCGGGCCGGGCGCGCTCTCGGATCGCGATCCCAGCTTTCGCTGGGATGACGGTCGCAGAGCGGGCGTTGCACCCTGCTGACACACCGTGTTACGCCTGTCGGAAATCACGGAGAGGTCGTAACCCGCATGAAGCTGAAGACCCTGGCGCTCGCCGGCGCCGCCATCGTCGCGCTCGCGCCCGCCGCCCTTTCCGCTCAGACCGCGAACGCCAGCCGCGCCGCGCCGGTGTCGCAGCTCGTGGCTCAGGTCGACATCCCGTATCAGCAGTTCACCTTGCCCAACGGCCTGCGCGTCGTGGTCCACGAGGACCGCAAGGCGCCCGTGGTCGCGGTATCGGTCTGGTACGACGTTGGGTCCAAGCACGAGCCCCGCGGCAAGACGGGCTTCGCGCACCTGTTCGAGCATCTGATGTTCAACGGGTCGGAGAACGCGCCCGGCGAGTTCTTCGAGCCGCTGAAGCAGGTGGGCGCGACCGACTACAACGGCACGACCTATTTCGACCGGACCAATTACTTCGAGACGGTGCCGACGGCAGCCTTGGAGCGCGCGCTGTTCCTCGAGTCCGACCGGATGGGCTATCTGCTCGGCGCGGTGACGCAGGCCAAGCTCGACGAGCAGCGCGGCGTCGTCCAGAACGAGAAGCGCCAGGGCGACAACCAGCCCTACGGCCTCGTCCAATACAAGCTGCTCGAGGGGCTGTTTCCCGCCGACCACCCCTATGGCCATTCAACGATCGGTTCGATGGCGGACCTGGACGCGGCGTCGCTGCAGACGGTGAAGGACTGGTTCCGCGACAGTTACGGCCCGAACAACGCGGTGCTGGTGCTGGCGGGCGACATCGACGTCGCGACCGCCCGGCCGCTCGTCGAGAAGTATTTCGGCGCGATCAAGCGCGGGCAGGAGACCAAGGCCCCGGCCGCGCCCATCCCGACGCTGCCAGCCGCGAAGCGCGAGGAGATGAAGGACCGGGTGGCCGCGACGCTGCTCACCCGGAGTTGGACGGTGCCGGGGCTGAACGACGCGGACGCGCCGGCGCTCGAGGTCGCGGCGGGCGTGCTGGGCGGGCTGGCCTCGTCGCGGCTCGACAACGCGCTGGTCCGGCGGGAGAAGCTGGCCGTGCAGGTCGGCGCGGGGCAGCAGAGCTTCGCGCAGCTCGGCCGGTTCCAGGTCAGCGCGGTGGTGCGCCCGGGCGTCGACGCCGCCCAGGTCGAGCGGCGGCTCGACGAGATCATGACGGAGTTCCTCCGCGACGGGCCGACCGCGGACGAGGTGAACCGCTACGTCACCTCCACGGTCGCGAACCGCATCGACGGGCTGGAGTCGGTGGGCGGCTTCGGCGGCAAGGCCGTGGCGCTGGCGGAAGGCGCGCTCTATTCGAACGATCCGGGCTTCTACAAGAAGCGGCTGACGCGCCTGGCGGCGCAGACGCCCGCCACCGTCAAGGCGGCGATGAACAAGTGGCTGACGCGGCCCGTCTACGCGCTGAACGTCGTGCCGGGGCCGCGCGACGCCTATGAGGAGGCGCGGGTCCCCGCCGCGGAAGCCGTGAAGCCCGCGCCCGAGACGCCCGTCGCGGGCACGCGCGGGCCGTTGCCGCCGGTGGGGGAAGTGGCGGGGCTGAACTTCCCGGCCGTCCAGCGCACGCGCCTCAGGAACGGGATGGAGGTCGTCTATGCGCAGCGCACCGCCGTGCCGGTGACGCAGATGGCGCTGAGCTTCGACGCGGGCGTCGCGGCGGACGTGCCGGGCAAGCTGGGGACGCAGGGCGTCACCCTGTCGATGGTGAAGGAGGGCGGCACCGCGCGGCTCGACCCGATCCAGCTCGCCGAGGCCGAGGAGCGGCTGGGTGCGCAGATCGGCGTGGGCGCGTCGTCGGACCGCACCACCCTGTCGCTCGAGGCGCCGAGCGCGAACCTGCTGCCCGCGCTGGACCTGTTCGCGGACGTGGCGCGCAACCCGGCGTTCCGCGAGACGGAGCTGGAGCGCGTCAAGAACCAGACGCTGGCGGGCATCGCGCAGGAGCTGACCAGCCCGCAAGGCCTGGCGGGGCGCGTGCTGCCGCCGCTGCTCTACGGGCCGGAGAGCCCCTACGCCAAGGCGCGGGGCGCGGGCGACCCGCGAGCGGTGGCGGCGCTGACGCGCGCCGACCTGGTCGCGTTCCAGCAGGCGTGGCTCAGGCCGGACAAGGCGAAGCTGTTCGTCACGTCCGACCGGCCGCTGGCCGAGCTAACGGCGGCGCTCGAGGCCCGCTTCGGCGACTGGCGCGCGGCGGGGGCCGCGGGCGCGAAGACGTTCGGCGAGGGCAAGCCGTCGGCGCCGAAGATCGTGCTGATCGACCGCGCGGACAGCCCGCAGTCGCTGATCCAGGGCGGGCAGCCGACGGGCCTGCAGGGGGTGAACGACCTTCTGGCCCACCAGACCGCGAACGACGCGTTGGGCGGCAGCTTCCTCGGCCGCATCAACTACAACCTGCGCGAGACCAAGGGGTGGAGCTACGGCGCGCGCGGCTTCTTCTCGCAAAGCGCGTTCGCGGCGCCGTACATCGTGTCGGCGCCCGTCCAGGCGGACAAGACGGGGCCGTCGCTGGCGGCGATCAAGACCGACCTGACCGAGTTCGTGTCGACCAAGCCGATCACCCAGGCCGAGTACGACCGCGCCATCACCGGCGCGATCCGGGCCCTGTCGGGCAATTTCGAGACGTCGGACGCGGTGCTGGGCGCGATGCAGTCGAACGACCTGTACCGGCGCCCGGACGATTATTATTCGACGATCACCCAAAGGTACCGGGCGATGACGCGCGAACAGCTGGACGGGGTGATGCGCCGCGTGATCGATCCCAACCGCTTCGTGTGGGTCGTCGTGGGCAACGCGGCCACCGTCCGGCCGCAGCTTGACAGCCTGGGGCTGCCCGTGGAGGTGATCCCGGCGGCCGCGGTCGCTGGCGGCGCGGGCGCGCCGGCCACTGGTTCAGGCGAGTAGAGGAGAGCGGGATGGCTGGAGTGGACGGCACCTACGAGTGCACGGTGAAGTCGCCGCTGGGCGACCAGAACATGACGCTGACGGTCAACAGCGACGGGTCGAGCTGGACGGGCAACGTGTCGGGCGCGATGGGCTCGAGCGACGTCAACGGCGAAGTCCAGGGCCAGCACATCACCTGGAAGCAGCAGATGACGGTGCCGATGCCGATGACGCTCGACTGCCAGGCGACGATCGACGGCGACACGGTGACCGGCACGGTGGGCGCCGGCGCGTTCGGCAGCTTCCCGCTGAACGGCAGCCGCAAGGCGTAGGGCGCACGCGGCTAGCGCAGCTAGCCCGCGAGACGCCCGGGCCCGGCCGGCGTAGCGCAAGCCACGTTCGACGACGCGGCTTCGCCGCGGTGGGGCTTACAGAAGGAAGTCCCGTTATCCTGGTCGGGAGGGCGGGCCTTCTTCGTTCGATATAGGTGTCGCAAGGACCGCCGCGGCGAAGCCGCGTCGTCGATCGACACGCGCGGAGAATCTCCGCGCGGTCGTCGGCCGGGCTTGCGCGAGTCTTGCGGCGGGGCACCGCAAGCCGCGCGGCGCTTAGTTCAGTACCGTCGCCGCGCCGGCCGCCTTGGCGAGCATGGCGCTCATCGCCTTCAACAGCTTGGCCATCGCGACGGGCTTGAGCAGCACCTCGTCGGCGCCTTGCGCGATGCAGCGCTCGCGCAGGTCGAGCGCGGTGTCGGCGGTGACCACGATGACGGGCAGCTGCGCCTTGGCGTCGCCGCGCGCGCGCAGGTGGCGGATCGCCTCCAGCCCGTCCATCCCAGGCATGCGGAGGTCCATGAGGATGATGGAGAACTGGCCGTCCTCGATCATCCGCAGGCCGGTCTCGGCGTCGGGGGCTTCGGACATCTGCGCGCCGACGACGCTCAGCATGTCCTTCACCACCCGCCGGTTCATCGCATCGTCTTCGACGAAGAGAACTTGCATCACCTGCCCCTAAACATTCGAATCATGAGGTACGACAAAGGGGTAAACCGGCCCTTACCAAGACTTAGGCCGTTGCCTGACTTGGATTGGTCTGCTCACGCCGCCTGGAGCAGCGCGGGCGCGACGAAGCCCTCGGGCTCGTCGCCGTATAGCGAGCCCAGCGCGGCGATCAGGTCGGGCGCGGCGATCGGCTTCACGACGAGCTGCGACGCGCCCAGCATCATCGCCTCGGCGACGCTGACGCCGGCCGCGGCGGGGGAGAGGAGCACGGTGCAGCGCGCGCCGGCCTGCCGGGCGGACCCGACCAGCTCGCGCAACGCGGACAGCGTCTCGACCCCCTCGTCGGCCAGCGAGGCGGCGTCGACGAGGAGATGGCCGACCTCGCCCGCGTCGAGCGCCGCGATCGCCGCCGGCGCGTCCTCGGCGATCATGACGAAGGCCCCCTCGGCGCAGAGCATCAGCCGCATCACGCCTTGATTGGCGGGGTTGCGGTCGAGCAGCAGGACGCGCGACCCGGCCAGCGGCGATTCGCCTTCGACGGCGTCGTCCGCCACTTCGGCGGATGCGCGCTCGAGTGGTAGATGAAGCGTGAAGCGGGTGCCGCGGCCGAGCTCGCTCTCCACCGACACGTCGCCGCCGAGCTTCTCGCCGATCCGCCGGCAGATGGCGAGGCCCAGCCCCGTGCCGCCGAACTGGCGGGTGGTGCCGCTGTCGACCTGGCGGAAGGCTTCGAAGATCTCGTCCAGCTTGTCGGCGGGGATGCCGATGCCGGTGTCCTCGACCGTCAAGCGCAGCGACTCCGCGCCGTCCGCCGCCTCCGTCTCCGCGCGGAGCGTCACGCCACCCTCGGCGGTGAACTTGAGCGCGTTGGACATGAGGTTGAACACGATCTGGCGGAGCCGCGCCGTGTCCGACATGATCCGCTCGGGCACGCCCGCGATCTCGAGCCTGAGCTCGAGGCCCTTGGCCTCGGCCTGGCCGCTCCAGAGCCGCGCCGCGTCCTCGAGGATCGCGCGGAGGTCGCACGGCTCGTGATGCACGACGAGCTCGCCCGATTCGATCTTGGCGACGTCGAGGATGTCGTCGACCAGCGCCTTCATCGTCTCGCCGGCGCCGTGGACGACCTTGATCCGCTCGCGCACGCCCGCCTCGACGGCGCGGTCGGCGAGGAGGACCTGGGTCATGCCCAGGATGCCGTTCAGGGGCGTGCGGATCTCGTGGCTGGTAGTGGCGAGGAACTCGGTCTTCGCCTTCAGCGCCTTCTCCAGCCGGTCGTTGACCTCGGTCAGCGAGCCGTTGGCGGCGCGCACCGCGTCGCGGCTGCGCCTGGCGGCGACATAGCCGAACAGCAGCACGCCGACGATGAACGCGCCGGCGATCAGCAGCACGCTGAACAGGATCGTGCGGGTGCGGCTCCCCTCCCGTTCCGCTTCGAGCTCGCGCGCCTGCTGCTCCTGGCGGAGCTTCACGATCTGGAGGTTCTGGTTGGTGAAGTCGAAGCGCGCGGCCATCAGCTGCGACGCGGCGGAGGCGGTCAGGCGCTGGGCCTCCGATTCGAGCCGCTGCGACGCCTTCAGATGCTTGAGCGCCAGCGCGCTGTCGCCCAGCTCCTCGTAGACGCGCGCCGCCGCCTGATGGTGTTCGAGATACTGCACGTCCGAGGTCGTGAGGTCGACGCCGGCGAAGGTGCGCTCCAGCAGCGTCGCCGCCTCGCGATACTGCCGCTTGCCGATCGCGACCTCGGCGGCGGCGCCCCAGACGAAGGGGCGCCATCCTGCCGCCTCGCCGTGCACCGCCAGACGCGATGCCTGGTCGACCGCCGCCTGCGCCTGCGGCAGCCGGCCGGCCTCGGCCTCCGAGATGGCCAGGTTGGTGTGGATGCGCACCTGGAGGAGGTGGCTGCCGAGCTTCTTCGCCTGGGTCAGCGCGGCGCGGTATTCGGCGGCGGCCAGGTCGAACTTCTTCTGCTTGCGGTAGACCTCCGCGCGGTTGTTGCGGAAGGTCAGCGTCAGCCGGGGGTCGTTGGGATAGGCCTCCTCGGCCTGGCGGGTGTATTCGAGCACGCGGTCGTAATCGCCCGCGTCGTAATAGATCAGCGCGATGTCCTGGAGCGTCAGCGCGCGGTTGCGCGGTTCGCCTACGCGCTGGAACACGTCGTGCGCGCGCTGATATTCGCGCAGCGCCTGAAGCGTCTTGCCCGTGAAGGCCGCGACGGTGCCGCGCGAGCGCAAGAGGTTGCCGTGGAGCTTGGTGCCGGGCGCGACCTTCTCGGTAGCGGCCAGAGCCTGCTCGATGAGGCCGGTGGCCGGGGCCGTCTCGTTGAGGAAGATGAGCGATTCGGCCTGGAGCCATTTCGCGGTGGCCAGCGCGACCTCGCGCCGGCGGACGTCGGGCAATCGGCGCGCCAGTCCTTCCGCGGTCTTGGCGGACGCGAGCGCCTGGGCCGGGTTGCTCATGATGACTTTGGGGATGTCGGCGATGACCCGCTCGAAGGCGGGATCGCCGACATGGTCCGCGGGTTGCGCCGCGGCGGGGACGGACACGGACGCGAGCGCGAAAGCGAGCGTCAGAAGCGTAGCGGGTCGGCTCACTCGCATGGTCCCGGCATAGGAGGCGTAGGTTAAGGAGGCGCAAAGCAAAGGGCCGCCGCCTCGCGGCGACGGCCCCAGCTGTCCTCGTCGCTCCGCTCGGCTCAGAAGGCCAGTCGGAAGCTCGCCCCGGCGGTGACCGCCGCCTGGTTGGCGGCCTCGCCCTGGACGTTCGCCCGGCCGAAGAGGCGGAACTCGCCCTGGCCGTCGAGCACCGACCGGCCGTACATCGCTTCGGCGACCAGGCGGCGCTGGCCGCTGTCGATGCCGAAGCTGTCGACCACCACGCCCTGCTCGCCGGTCTGCCGGTTCACGACCCG
>DASVSW010000188.1:0-20174 GCA_036387895.1 Sphingomonas sp. | reverse complement strand
TCGACGGCCGCGCCGTCGTCGACGAGCTCGCCCGTCGCGCTGTCGACCGCCGGGCCGAAGAGCAGACGGTCGGCGTTGGCGCGGGCGCCCCGGCTGTAGCGCGCGAAGGCCGACAGGTCGTCGCGGAAGCGGTAGTTCACGCCGACCGAGTAGGAGAGGTAGTCGTAGTCGTAATCGACGCGGCCGGGCTGGCCGTAGGGTATGAACGCGACCTGCTGTTCGGGCGAGGGGCGGGGCGTGCCGTCGGCGTTGAGCGTGCCGGGCAGGATCGTGCCGCTCCCGTTCACGTCGAGGCTGGTGACGCCGACGCGCCCGCCGCCCAGATCGGAGCCGAACACGTTCCCACGCGCGTCGCCCATGTCGTAGCGGAGCGATCCGTCGAGCGTCAGCCCGCCGCTGCTGAACGTCGCGCTCGCGAACGGGGCCAGCGTGTGGTAGCGGACGTCGTAGCGGCGCCGGCAGCAATTGCCGAAGAAGCGCGCGGAGTAGCCGTAGAATCCGTCCTGCGTGATCGGCTGTCCCCCGGCGGTGCTGAGGTCGACCAGCGCCGCGTCGCCGCGTCCGCGGACCTCGAGCAGCGTCGAGGTCCAGAGCCACGCCGTGTCGATCTCCTGCCGCGACGCGTAGAGGCCGCCCGTCAGGTCGAGCGTGCCGCCGCCCAGGTCGAACTGCCGCCCGATGCGCAGGTCGTTGGTGATGTTGTCGAGGCTGTTGAGCTTGACGTCGAACACCACGATCGAGGCGAGCAGCTGGCTGGCGGGCACGGCCTGCCCGGCGTTCGGGCCGTTGAAGTAGCGCGCGGTGGCGCCCGCGCCGCCGAGCGCCGTCGCGGTCGCCGCGGCGGTGTCGACCGAGCCCGGGAAGTTCGAGATGAACCGGCCCGAGACGTCGGAGAAGCGGAAGCGGTTGGTGACGGTCCACCCGCCGAACTCGCCCTGCGCCTCAAAGCCTGCGGCGAACACCACGGGGCGCTGGCCGTCGCGTATGTCGTTCGTCTCCAGCCGATTGTTCGCGTCGAGCGTGACGTTGGTCGTGAAGTTGCGCGAGTGGAGCGTGTCGCGGTTGATGCGGAAGCCGGGGACGTTGCTGTAATCGGGATCACGGTTCGTGCCGGTCACGAGCACCGGGTTGGGCAGGTAGCCGATCGCGCGGTCGTTGAGGTATTTGGCGAAGACGCGCAGGTAACCCCCTGAGAACTCCTTGGTCAGGTTGGCCTTGATCTGGCCGCCCTTGTTGCCGTCGTAACCGGCGCGGCGCGGCCCTTCGCCCTGACGGTAGAAGCCGCCGATGTGGAAGCGGAGGTCGGGCGCGAGGCGGCCGCCGTAATCGGCGTCGATGCGGTACTCCTCGAAATCGAGGCCGACGGTGCCCTGGACCGCTCCGCCCTCCGTCTCGCCGGTCTTCGAGATCAGGTTGATGACGCCGCCCGGCGAGTTCGACGCGAAGGTCGACGCGGAGCCGCCGCGAACCGCCTCCACGCGGGCGACGTTGAAGTCGGCGCGGAGGAAGATGTCCGCGTTGCCGAATGTGATGTCGCCGAACTCGAGGACAGGTAGCCCGTCCTCCTGGAGCTGGAGGAACTTGGCGCCGCCCGACGCGACGGGGAGGCCGCGCACCGCGATGTTGGCGTTGCCTTCGCCGCCTGAGGCTTCCGACCGGATGCCGGGAATGTTGCGGAACACCTCGGCGACCGAGCGCGGCGCGATCTTCTGGATCTCCTCCTCGCCCAGCGAGCTGACCGACACCGAGCTGTCGAGCCGGTTCTGGCCGCGCGCGACGGCGGTGACCACGATGTCGCCCGACTGCTCGCCTTCACGCTCGCCGTCTTGCGCCAGCGGCGCTTGCTGCGCCTGACCGGCCGCGTCCGCGGGCGGAGTGATGTCCTGGGCCGTGACCGGCGCGCTCAGCGCGGTCGCGGAAACGGCGAGCAGCAGATGGAACGCCCTCATCGGTCCTCTCCTCCATGCGCGGCCGGCTCTTTCGCCGACTCGTCCTGTTCGGGTGATGCAGCCGCGTACAAACGTTTGCAAGCGGAAGTTTGCAAACCTTTGCGCGTCGGATAGGATCGCGGGGCGCAGCGCCCGCGAGAGGCGGCGTCTGGATGAGGATCGCGAGATTTGGCCCATTCCCTCAAGCCGCGTCTGTCCTTCGGCCGCATCGTCCAGATGAACCTCGGCTTCCTGGGGCTGCAATTCTCGTTCGGGCTCCAGCAATCGAACATGGGGCCGATCTACAGCTATCTCGGCGCGGACGAGGCGACCATGCCGCTCCTATGGTTGGCGGGGCCGATGACGGGCCTGATCGTCCAGCCGATCGTAGGGGCGCTCAGCGACCGCACGGTGACGCGGGTCGGGCGGCGCACGCCTTATTTCCTGATCGGGGCGGTGCTGTGCAGTCTGGCGCTGCTCGCGATGCCGTACAGCCCGGCGCTGTGGGTGGCGGCGTCGCTGCTGTGGATTCTCGACGCCGCCAACAACATCACCATGGAGCCGTACCGCGCCTATGTCAGCGACCGGCTGGACGACGGGCAGCGGACGCTGGGGTTCCTGACGCAGAGCGCGTTCACCGGGCTCGCGCAGACGCTGTCGTACCTGGCGCCGACGCTGTTCGTGGTGTTCGGCATGGACCCGGACCTAGTCGACGCGAACGGCATCCCGCAGGTGACCAAGCTCGCCTTCGTGATCGGCGCGATCCTGTCCCTGTCGACGATCGTCTGGTCGGTGTGGAGGGTGCCGGAGCTGCCGCTGACACCCGAGCAGATCGCGGGAATGCGCGCCCGGCCGCAGGGGGTCGCCACCATGGTCCGCGACCTGAAGGAGGCGGTGCGCGACATGCCCCGGCCGATGCGCCAGCTGGCGCTCGCCATGCTGTTCCAGTGGTACGGGATGTTCTGTTACTGGCAGTACGTCGTGTTCTCGCTGTCGCGGTCCTTCTACGGGAACGCCGAGGCCGACGCGGTGCGCGACGCGGCGCTGGCCAACGGGCGGCTGGGCGGCTTCTACAACGCGGTCGCCTTCGTCGCGGCGCTGGCGCTAGTCCCCGTCACCCGGCGGCTGGGCGCGAAGCCCGTCCACGCGCTGTGCATGGTGGCGAGCGGGGCGGCGATGCTGACGCTGCCGTCGGCGACCAGCGAGGCCTGGGCGTATCTGCCGATGGTGGGCATCGGGCTCGGCTGGGCCAGCCTGATGGGCAACCCGTACGTGATGCTGGCGGGCTCGATTCCCCCTGAGCGGACGGGGGTGTACATGGGCATCTTCAACATGTTCATCGTCGTGCCGATGCTGATCCAGAGCCTGACCATGCCGCTGATCTACGAGCCGCTGCTCGGCGGCGACGCGCGCAACGTCATCCTGTTGGCAGGTGGGGCGATGATCGCGGCCGCGGTCGCCACCATGCTGGTCCGTACCCCTCGGGAGGTCGCGCCGAGCGCGCTGGCGGCGTGACGGCGTCGGCGGTCGCGCCCCGCGCCCGTTTCGTGTAGGGCGATCCGGTGAGCGAACCGCGGCGCATCTTCCGGCATCGCCTGTCGACCCGGGTCTGGCACTGGACCAACGCGGTGCTGCTGATCGTGATGCTGATGAGCGGCCTCATGATCTTCAACGCGCATCCCAGGCTCTACTGGGGCCAGTACGGCGCGAACCTCGACCGCGCGTGGCTGGAGATCGGGCCGACGCCGACGGGCGGGCACCTGGTCGTCGCGGGCACGAGCATACCGACCACGGGCGTGCTGGGCCGGTGGAAGGACAGACAAGGCGTCGAGCGGACCCAGGCTTTCCCGTGGTGGGCGACCATCCCGTCGGGCTACAGCCTGGCGGGCGCGCGCCGATGGCATCTGTCGACCGCCTGGGCGTTCGCGATCACCGCGATCCTCTACGCGGTCGTCAGCCTGGCGAACGGGCACACCCGGCGCGACCTGGTCCCGCGCCGGCGGGAGCTGGCGCCCGGACATCTGTGGCGGGACGTCAAGGATCACCTGCGCCTCCGTTTCCACGACGGCGAGCCGGGGCAGTACAACGTCCTCCAGAAGCTGACATACGGGCTGGTGCTGTTCGTCCTCATCCCCGTCGTCATCCTGACGGGGCTGAGCATGTCGCCGGCGTTCAACGCCGCCTGGCCCTGGATGCTCGACCTGTTCGGCGGGCGGCAGTCGGCGCGGTCGATCCATTTCATCTGCACGGCGGCGTTCGCGGGCTTCATCGTCGTGCACCTGTTGCTGGTGGTGCTAGCCGGGCCGGTGAACGAGATCCGGTCGATGATCACCGGCTGGTTCCATGTTCGCGAGATCAAGGAGGAGCGGACGTGATCACGCGGCGCAGGCTCGTCGCGTCCATCGGGGCGGGCGCGGGCGGGCTGATCCTTGGCGGCTGCGACCGGATCGCGGCGACGCCGGCGTTCCGCGGCGTCGTGGACGCGACCGACCGGCTGACGATCGACTTCACGCGCGCCGTCTCCGCGCGCGACGCGCTGGCGCGCGAGTTCGGGCGCGCGGACCTGTCGCCGGTCTTCCGGGCGAACGGCACCCGCATGCCGCAGGCGCCCGAGTACCAGCGGCTGCTGGCGAACGGGTTCGCCGACTATCGACTGCGGATCGACGGGCTGGTCCGCCGGCCGCTGTCCGTCTCGCTCCCTCAGCTCCGCGCGCTGCCGCAGCGGACGCAGATCACGCGCCACGACTGCGTCGAGGGGTGGAGCGCGATCGGGCAATGGACAGGTCCGCAGCTGGGACCGCTGCTCCGCCGCGCCGGGCTGATGCCGCAGGCCAAGTACGTCGTGTTCCACTGCGCCGACGATTACGGGCCGGTGAACTATTACGAGAGCGTCGACCTGGTGGACGCGTTCCACCCGCAGACGATCCTGGCCCATGCGCTGAACGGCGAAGCGTTGCCCGTCGTGAACGGCGCCCCCGTGCGCGTCCGGATCGAGCGGCAGCTGGGGTACAAGCACGCCAAGTACCTGATGCGCGTCGAGGCGGTCGCGAGCCTGGCGGGGATCGGGGCGGGGAAGGGCGGGTATTGGGAGGATAGCGCGGATTACGCGTGGTACGCGGGGATCTGAAGGCGGATGGTCCGCGCCGCAGCCGATCCGCGCCGTCGATCGGATTCGGCGAGCCGACCCGTCGGCCGTGCTCGGCACTGGTGCGAGCAGCATAGCTGCTCGTGCCGCGCCTTCGCGCTGGTAACCCCTACGGGAGGGGTCGGGCCGCGACGCGAACGCCCGCCTTCACCCCCTGGCTGTAGAAGATGCCCGTCGGCAGCCTGAGCAGCGTGTGGAAGTCGAATTCGTCCAGCAAACGCCGGCGCAGCGTCTCGCCCGCGCCGCCCTCGAACAGCACGTTGTCGGGCATCACCACCGCCGCGCTGCCGCCGACCTTCAGGATCGACATGATGTGCTGGAGGAAGTTGAGCTGCTTGTTGCCCGTGGTGACGGTGAAGTCGTCGCAGACGTAATCCTGCCGCTCGGAGCCGATCCCGCCGTCCTCGCGAACGATGCGGAAGGACTGGCGCTTGCCGAAGGGCGGGTTGGTCAGGATGACGTCGTAGGAACGGTCGCCGCGGTCGAGCAGGGCGTCGCGCTGCCGGACGGGCGAGGCCGCGCCGCCGATACCGTGAAGGTAGAGGTTCATGGCGCATAGCCGAACCACCTCCGACACGATGTCGGTGCCGGACAACTTCTCCTCGCGCAGCGCGCGGGCGACGTTGCGGTCGCGCGCTGCGGGTTTGGCCTTCATATGATCGTACGCCGCGAGCAGGAAGCCGCCGGTGCCGACAGCGGGATCGTGGACGGTGTCGTCGGGCTCGGGATCGACCAGCGCCGTGATCACCTCGATCAGCGGGCGCGGGGTGAAATACTGGCCCGCGCCCGACTTCACTTCGCCTGCGTTCCGCTCCAGCAGCCCCTCGTAGATCGCGCCCTTCACATCGACGTTCAGGCCCATCCACGTCTCCGCGCCGATCAGCGAGACGAGACGCTGGAGTTTGGCGGGATCGCCGATCTTGTTCTCCGCCTTCAGGAACAGTGTGCCGACGATGTCGGTGCGCTTCGACAGCGTCTCCAGGATGCGGCGGTAGGTGCGCTCCAGCTCCTCGCCCGCGCGGCCCGCGAGCGCATCCCAGTTCGCGTCAGCCGGCAGCGCGGACGCCTCGCCCAGATACTCGGTCCGCTCCTTGTCCATCTTTAGGAACAGGAGAAAGCTGATCTGGCCTAGGTAGTCGCCGTACGATACGCCGTCGTCGCGCAGGACGTGCGCGTAGTTCCACACCTTCGCGACCAGCGCCTGCTCGTTCATCCGAGTTCTCCACGAAAGGCGGCGGCGAAGATGGATTGGCGAAGGGTAGCGGATACGGTGGTCAGCTCGGCCGCGTCCGACCAACCGCTTGCGGCTTGCGTAGCGGCGTCTCGAAAGATTTGGACGATGCGTTCCAACTCAGCTTCCGGCGGGAGCGGCACCGGCGCCGCCGTCACCGTTGAGCCCGCTACTCCGTGCTGACCTGCGCTTGTTTTTGTATAGTTGGCGATGTGTGTTCTGCTTGCCCCCACATTCAGAGCTAGGGTCAGGACCCATTGATGTGAGGGCTGCGCTCTGATTCAGGCTCCGTGAGGAGACCGGGATGAGCGACCTGTTTTGGCTGACGGACGAGCAGATGGCGCGCCTACGGCCGTTCTTCCCCAGGAGCCACGGCAGGCCTCGGGTCGACGACCGGCGGGTGCTGAGCGGCATCGTGTTCGTCAACCGCAACGGGCTGCGGTGGCGGGACGCGCCCAGCGCCTATGGTCCGCACAAGACGCTGTGCAACCGCTGGAAGCGCTGGGGCGAGATGGGCGTGTTCACGCGCATGATGGAAGGGCTGGCGGCGGACGCCGAGCCGAAGACGGTCATGATCGACGCGACGTACCTGAAGGCGCACCGCACGGCATCGGGCTTGGCGGTGAAAAGGGGGGCCTTGGCCGCCTGATCGGCCGCACCAAGGGCGGCATGAACACCAAGCTCCACGCCCTCGCCGATGCGGACGGCCGCCCGCTGAGCTTCTTCATGACCGCAGGCCAGGTCAGCGACTACATCGGAGCCGCCGCCTTGTTGGACGATCTTCCCAAGGCGCAGTGGTTGCTCGGCGACCGCGGCTACAACGCCGACTGGTTCAGGGACGCTCTCCAGGCCAAGGGCATCCAGCCCTGCATCCCGGGCCGCAGGTCGCGCAAAGACCCGATCCGGTACGACAAGCGCCGCTACCGGCGCCGCAGCCGCATCGAGATCATGTTCGGGCGGCTGAAGGACCGGCGACGCGTCGCCACCCGCTACGACCGGTGCGCAACCACCTTCTTCTCCGCCGTCGCCCTCGCAGCCACCGTCATCTTCTGGCTGTGATCAACGAGTCCTGACCCTAGTCGAGTAGGCCAACTCTAGCCGTCGTGCATGGGCTCGAGCCGATCAGTTCAAGACGTACCGCACGCCGAGCGAAAAGTTGGAGCCCGCCGCCATCGAGCCTTTAGGACGAACCCTGAAATGAGTGACGAGCGGGTCGACCCCGGCGGTGTTGGGGACCGGAACGTAGGTCCAATTGCTCCCGTCGCGCGAGAAGTCGACGTCGTCCGTCTGGCTGGCGAGGTTCGTGAAGCTGTAGGTCAGGCCGGAGGCGGGCGTGCCCGCGCCGAAAATGATCGGCCCTGACCCGGCGGCCCCGCCGTCATCTACGAGCAAACTGAGGTTATCCGGCGTGCGGTCGACGACGACGATGCTGTTGCCCGTCACGGTGTAGCTCGCGCTGTTGGTGACCGCGATCGTGTAGCCGACGCGCGCGCCGGGGATGAACTTGGCGTTAGCCGCCCCGTTGACGGGATCGGTGACCGGACGGCTGACCTTGGTCACGCTGAGCGGGGAGGAGACGGTGACGGTCGCGGTGGCCGGATCCTGCGCCGTTATCGCGACGGGGCCGTAGGCTCCGGTAATCGCGCCCGCCGGGATGGTATTCACTTTCGCGCCTGGCGAGGTCGCCACCGTGTTGACCGAATAGGCGCAGGTAGCGGCTACGGGCACGGTCGCTGCCGATACCGACAAGGAGCCGCCGCCAGCCGCCGCGGCGATGGTGGCCGCGGTGGCGCAGCTGCTGCCGGGTGCCGGCGTCGACCAGTTCACGATGCCCATCGGATAGGTGTCGAGGAAGGAGAAGGAGGTGAGGGGCAGGTCGGGATTGTTGTTGACCACCGTCACCGTCAGGCGATTGGACACGCCGGGCGTCGTCTCGGACGCGGCGAACGCCTTCGTGACGGTGGGCGTGCATTCGCCGCCGCTCGACACGCCCGCGATGTCGGCGCTGACGATGCTCACTCCGCGTCCGCCATTGCCGCCGCGCGCGCCATAGGCGTTACCGAAGGTAGCGCCCCCGTTCTGCGTGACGCCGGAGGCCCCGCCCGCGACGCTGCTGGCGACCGCGAACGTGGTGGCGACGAAGCCGCCGCCGCCGCCGCCGCCGGGGCCGTGCGCTGCGCCGTTGCCGGTGTTGCTACCGCCGTTTCCGCCGTTCGCCGACACCGCGACCGATCCGCCGATGTTGCGTACCACCGCGAGCAGCACCGACCCGCCCGCGCCGCCGCCGCCAGAGCCGTCATTGAGCACGCTAGTGTTCCCCGACGCGCCGTTCGCATTGATCGAGCCGCTGCCCGAGATCTCGCCCGCGCGGACAATGACCACGCCTCCGCCCGCCGCGCCCGAGGAGGCAAAACCAAGTGCGGGCGTACCGGTCGCGTTGTTGGTGACACCCGCGCCGCCGCCGCCGCCCATCACTAGCCGGTCGACAGCCGTTTCCGTGAGCGCCGCGCCGGGCTGGCCACCCGTCTGGGCGCAGCCACTCGGGGCGGTGTTGCACCAGGCGTAGCCGCCAAGGCCGCCCGGCCCTCCGTTGCCGCCCCCGCCGCCGCCGGTGTTCTGATCGTTCTGCGCCGGGTTGCCGTCCGTTCCGCCGCCGCCGGCGTTGCCGGGCGCGCCGCGTCCTTGCGAGCCGTTCGGATAACCTTCGACGGTCGTGTCGAGCAGCACGCCATTGTTGTTCACGTAGCGCGGCGTGCCCGCCACGCCCTCGCCTTTGGCACCGTTGGTGGGAACGGTGGCGAGCGTGCGGTAGTCGGTGTTGACGCCCGCGCCGCCCGCGAGCTGCCGCCCCGCGCCGCCGCGGAATCCCAGCCCGGCGGCGCTGATCGACCCGCCCGAGAAGGTCAGCCGGTCCGCCACGTCGATCGCGACGACGCCGCCGCTCGTCCCGTTCCACGCGGCGGCGATCAGCACGCCCGTCAGCGTAACGTTGGCGTATTGCGGAACCCGCACCACCTGGAAGGCGCGCTTGGCCGTCGCCGAATTCGCGGCGTTATGGGTATAGGCGTTGATCAGCCCCGCCCCGTTCGCCCCGACCAAAGTCAGCGTGCCGCCGCCGATCCCGACCGAGCCCGCCGCGCGGACGAACTCGTACCGGCCCGCTTGCCGGATCGCGGTGTAGCCGGAAGCGCCGCCGCCTGTGACGCCGTCGCCATAGGCGTCGGAGTTCGCGACGTTGAAGTCCACGTCCTGCATCTGGATGACGAGCAGCAGGTCGCCCGCGGCGATCGGCGTCGCGGCGCCCGTCGCCTGCCCCAGCGAGATCGACGTCGCGCCCGCGTTCACGCTGGCGGCCGCGGGGAAGTAGGTGTTCACGACCCCGGACCCCAGCGTGACAGTTCCCGCCGCGCCAGGGGCGGCGCACTGGTTCGCGACGGCCTGTCCGGCGACGAGCGCAGCGATCAGCGCGAGGAGATGGGCAAGGCGGCGCATCATCGGCGCGCGAGGCCCAGCACGTCCTGGTCGAACTTCAGGCGCATCGTCACGTACGGTCCGCTCCGCGTGTACCGCGCGCGGTCGAAATCGCGGTCCTCGAAGCCGACGACGTTGTAGCCGACCGACAGCCAGCCATTGTCGAACGGGCGCAGGCCGAGGTTCGGGCCGACGGCATAGGCGAAGACGTCGCCGCCGGCGCCCTGTCGGATGTTGCCGGACCCGCCGACTTCGATCCGGTCGCTCACGTCGAAGCGCAGGTCGACGCCGACCATGTTGCTCCAACCTTCGATGTCCTGATCGCCGTACCGGTCGAACACGTAGCGCGTACCCCAGAAGACCGAGAATTCGGATCGGTCGAGATGCTCTCCATCGCGCGATATGGTTGGCGAAAAGTTTACGGACAGGCTGTTGACGATCCGGCGCGAGCGGGCGTTCCCGCCTATAAGCAGCGGCGCGCCACCGATCGGCCCGGGCTGGCCGCGCACGGCGCCGGTCACGCGGTCCTCGCGCAGCTCCAGCTTCTCGAGGAACGACCAGCGGCTCGCCTGCGGACGGTGCGCCCAGGACAGCGCCAGGTTGGTCGCGCGCGTGGCGACGCCGCCGTCGCTCTCCGCGTCGAACAGCGTGAACGCGCCGGCCAACGCGCTGCCCTCGCCGATCTGACGGAGCGCGGCGGCGGTGAGACCGTAGCGGTCGCCGCGGTCACCCGCGCGGTACTCGGCGCGGCCGGTGACGCTCCAGCGACCGGCGCGGTAGGTCGCGCCCGCGGTGACGGCCGTGAAATCCTCGGTCAGCGTGCCGTCGCCCGGGAGGAAGCCGCCGGACGCAACGGGCTGGTTCGGGCTGAGCACGGCGGCGGGGTCGATGCCGCCCAGCGTCTTGTTGCCGTCGAGCGAGAAGTCGACCGACCACCGCTTGTTCACCTGCACCGACTGGACGAGGCCATAAGCGGCGAAGCTGCGCGGACCGTATTCGGCGATGTCCTGCTGGTTCAGCGTGCTCGTCAGCCGCGCGCCCGCCCAGGGCTTCAAGTCGAAGCCGATCCGCGCGGTGCGCGCATCGACCGTTTCGCCTTGCGCGATCTCGTAGGCGCCGACGAGCTGGACGTCGGGCGTCACCGCGAAGCGTGCGCCGAACTTGTGGCGGGCAGGGAAGTCGACGCTGGCGTCGTCGCCGATCGGCACCTCCGTCTGCGCGCCGAGCTCCAGCCGATTGTCGAACAGGCGGCGCGTCGCGCCGATCTGGCCGATCGTCGAGCGCGCGAACTGGCCGTCCGAGCGGAGGTCCTCCGCGATGGTGACGCCCGCGCGAAGATCGGTCGACTTGGTCCGGTATTCGCCCAGAAGGCGGCCGGCGCGGCGGCGCGCGTCGGTCGTGAGCTGGTCTTCCTGCCAGGCGCTGCCCGAGAGTGAGAGGTCGGGGGTGAAGCGGACGCGGCCGTCGAGGCCGAACTTGCGCGTGCCGACCTCCGGCGCGTTCTGCTGGCCGACGCCGAAGCCGCCCTCCTGCTCGCGGGCGTAGGCGAGGAGGTCGTAGCGCGGGCCGTGATGCTCAGCCTCGACGATCCAGGCCAGCGCCGCGCCGCCCTCCCCCGAGATCGCGTCGGAGCGTCTTCCTGCGTCGCTGACCGCGACCTCCGCGCGGATCTCCGTCTCCGCCGACGGGCGGAAGCGCAGGTCGACGCCGCCCAGATCGGTCGAGCGCAGATCGTCCTCGTCGTGAACCGCAGTCGCTGCGATGCGCAGCCGCTTGTCGGCGCTGGTCCAGGCGCCGCGGCCGCCGGCGTTGAGCGATCGGCCCGCGACGCGGTCTACTTCGTAATCGACGATGATGAATTGCGGGTCGAGGCCGCTTGACCGGCTCAGGATCGGCTCGCGGAAGCGGAGCGTGCCCGCAGCGTAGTCGATATCGTAGTCGATGTGGCGGACGAGCTGGCGCGTCTCCAGGATCCGGTCCGACCGGATGCGGTCGCGGACCTGGATCACGACCTGCTCCGAATTGGGGAGCACGTCGCGGCTGCCCAGCGCGTAGGGGCCGGACAGGCCGTTGCCCTGCAGCTCCTCGCGGCGATGGCGATAGGGCGTGTCGGCGGCGAAGGCGGTGGCGGCGACCCGATCGCCGCGATACTCCGCCTTTACGCCGTTCAGCGCGCGGGCGTAGCGGGTCAGCACTGGCTCGTTGATGCCCGTCTCGTAGTCGCCGAACAGCGCGTAGAATTGCGGCCGCTCGAGCCGGATGTAGAGTTTCCGCACGGAAGCCGCGTCGAAGCGCCGCTCGCTGCCGTCGGCGTAGATGGTGTAATAGGCCTGGGGGTCGATGACGCCCGCGAAGCGCGTCTCGTCCTCCTTGTCGCTGTCGTACGCCAGCGTCATCAGCCATTTGCCCTTGACCCGGCCCTTTGCGTAGAGCGCCAGCCGCGCGTCGGCCTGCAGCTTGTCCGATTGCTCGTTCAGCCGCTCCAGGTGCCCCTCGAGCGTGTTGAAGCCGAGCGTGCCGGCCGCGAAGCCGACCACGGTCCAGGGCCGCTCGCCGGGATCGAGCCAGACCTCGACGGACTGCGCGCGCGTGACCTCGCCGTCGCGGAATGGGAAGGTCAGGGTCACGGTGCCGGTCGCGGTGGTCGGCTCCAGCTCGACATAGGCGATGCCGTCATCGCCCTTGACGCGCCACACGGGCCGCGCGCGCTCGAGGCCGCTGAGCTGGCGCGCCTGCTGCGCGTCCGCGTCGACCGCGGGGTAATAGGGGGCCGGCACCGCGTAATCGCCGACCAGCCCATGATGGACGGGGCGGCCGTCACGGTCGAACAGCTTGACCGCGATCACCGGGCGGGTGACGCCGTCGGCGAGCAGCACCGATTTCTCGCGCACCACCACCGCCTGCAGCGGGCTGGCGGAGAAATGCACGGTGCGGGTCAGCCGCTCGACGACGACGCCCTTGGCGTCGCGGACCTCGGCGGAGAGCCGCGTGTCGCGCAGGCCGATCGGCACGCCACGCCACAGGCTCACCGCGATCGAGCCGTCGGGACTGCGGCGCGCGCCTTCGAACGCGATGCCCTCGACGGGCTTGCCGTCGTTGAACAGCGCGACCGTCTGGCCGGGCAGGTGCTTGATCGCGACGCGCACGGCCTTGGCGCGGGGATTGTGATCGGGTTCAGGAAAGATCCAGTCGACCCCCGGCTTCTGCCCGGCGAACCAATCGCGGTCGGCGCCCGCGGCCTTGGCGTCGCCCAGCGCGGTCGGTTGAACCGGGCGTGCGGCCTCGGCGGCGCGGGGCGCGCCGCCGGTCGCCGCGTGGAAGTCGACGCGCTTGAGCTGCCCGCCCCCGCCCTCGACGAAGCGGGAGATGGCGCTGCCGCTCGAACGGGTAGTGCGGACGCAGTCCACCGCGCTCATGCTCACGGGCAGCGTCGAGCCGTCCATCTGCACGACGTGCAGGCCAGGCAGCACGCCCTCGAAATGATAGCGCCCGTCGCGGTCGGTGACGGCGTAGCTTCCGTCCTCCAGCATGAAGCGGACACCCGGCACGCCCTTGGCGACGCGCGGGTCGATCTGGCAGCCGCCGTCCAGCACCTGGCCGATGATGGTGAGACGGTCGGCGATGCTGTCGCGTTCGATCCGGACCATCGCGTCGGCGACGATGCTCCGCGCGCCGTGGTCGTCGACGGCACGGGCGCGGTTCAGCGCCTCGCCGGGCCGCGCGTCGGGACGGACCTCGAGCGCGTAGCTGATGTGCCGCGTCCCGTCGGCGGCGAGCACGCCCAGCGCCAGCGAGAGCCTGGCGCCGTCGGGCGAGAGCGTCACGGTGCCTTGGGCGGGCGCGGCGCCGTCGACGCGCACCGTCGCGCGCGCGATGCGCATCCACGCGGGCAGGTCGTCGATCAGCGTCACCTGACCGGTCCGCGACGCGCGGTCAGCGTTGCGGACGGTCACGCTGTACAGGACGGTGTCGCCCGGCATCGCGACCGTGCGCGACGCCGTCTTGGTCACGACCAGGTCGGCGGGCGGGCGGTCGAGCGGCACGTCGATGCGGACGGGCGCGGGGCTGGAGAGCGTGAACGCCGCACCATAAGACGCGTCGAAGATCGTGAACGCCTCGCCGTCGGGCCGGCGCAGCGCGGCGAGCGCCGCGGGGGTGATCTTCGACGGCGCGGAGTAGGGCGCGTCGGGCTCGACGACGAGCCGATAGCGCCCCGGGGCCAGCAATGGGAAGCGGTAGTCGCCCGGCCCATAGGCGTAGAAATTGCCGCCTCCATCGGTGACATTCGCGCCGGTGATCACGGTCGATGGATAGCTCGATCGGCCGTCGTCGCCGAATACGGCGGCCGGACGCCCGGTCGCCGCATCGACGATGGTGACCCGCACCCCTGAAACGGGAGCGCCGTCGCGGCTGTCGAACACGATACCATAGGGATCGATCAGGACGTCGACCGTTCCGGCGGCGATCGCCTCGCCGCCCGCGGCCGGTCGGACGGAGATCGCGGCGCGGCCGCCGGCGCGTACGGACAGGGTGCAGTCGTCGAGGACCGGGTCGCCCCGCAGCGCCGCAGTCCGGAGCGCGCCGGCGAAGCGGCCGCTGTTCGCGGCGGTCTCGACGATCGTGACGGTTTCGCGGTCGCCGTCCGCCGTCTCGACGAGCACGTCGACGGTGTCGGCGCGCTCCGGATCGACGTTCGCGGACGACAGGTCCATCGCGAACAGGAAAGGAGCGTTCGCGCGCTGCGACGCGGTCGGGACGACGGTCGCGTCGCCCGTGATCGGCGTCGGAACAGGGCCTGCCCCCGGGGCTCGGCACACCGCGCCCGCGAGCGGCAGCGTCTCGCCGACACGGGAAGTGGAGATCTCGTAGGTCAGCAGCGTCGCCGCCGGCGTCGGCGGCGTCTCCACCTGGAACGCGACCCGGTTCGACATCCGGGTCACGGTGGTGCGGCCCTGCTCCCAGCTCACGGAGGCGACGTTGCTGATCGTCTCGGCGGCCGCGGGCGCGACGGTTGAGACGGCCAGCACGCCGACTGCGGTGGAGGAAAGGAGGAGCCGCCGGCGCATATGGGCGCTTACGGGCCGTCGGCGGATCGCCGACGACGGCCCGTCGACCTCAGTTGATCGTGACGCGGAACACGAGCGTCCGGACGTCGCCTGCCGCCACGCTCGGCAACGTCGCCGTCACCGTGTTACCGGCCTGGCTGCCGCCGTTCGTCCCGTCGGCGTTGCACGTCGTGCCGCTCACGGTGCCGTTCACCTTGATGCCGAACCCCGCCAGATAGGCCGTCTCGCTCGGCAATGAGTCGGACAGGGTGACGTTGTTCGCCGGGGCGCCGCCGGCCGCGTTGGCGACCGTGATGCAGTATTCGACGACCGCGCCCGGGATCAGCTTCGGGTTGGTCAGGTTGTTGAACGGATCGCTGATGATCTTGCTCGTCTTGGTCACTGTCAGCGCCGCGGCCGACACGGTGTAGTCGTCGCGCGCCGAGAAGGCGGCGTCGCGCGAGCCGTCGGTGGCGCCCGCGCCGTCGGTAAAGACGGTGTCGACGCCCGCCGTGTTCGCGCCGTTCGTCTGGATCAGTACCGCGCCGAGCGTGCCGCCGGTGCCGGACTCGCGGCCGGTCGCGGTCAGCGTCACGACCGCCACGTCGCCCGACACGCGGCCGAGCGGGATGTCGGACAGGACGAAGACGACCTGAGATTGGTCGGCCTCGAGCTCGTCGAGGAAGGTGACGAGGACGTCGACGCCGGGGTCGTAGGTGCCGTTGCCGTTGGCGTCGGCGTAGATGCGCGTGTTGTTGACGTTGAAATTGTCGGTCCCGCCGCGTGGACCCGTGCCGCCGACCTGCTGCGCCACGGGCGACAGGTTGAAGTCGAGCGTGGCGTTGGCGAGGTTGGTGACCTGGAAGGTTGTCACCGCGGCTATCTGGCCGGGCGAGACCTGAGTCGTGGCGGTGCCGACCTCCGTCACCGTCACGTCGACCTTGCGGTCGACGGTGAAGGTGTCGGCGGCGGAGATCTCGTTCTGCGCGACCCCGCCGACCTGGTAGGTCACGGTGACGTTGTTGGTGACGCTGGTGCCGGCGCGGACCCCGCTCGCCAACGCCGGGGAAGCCCCGAGCGCCGCGAACACGAGCCCGCCCGCACCCAGCATACGGCTGGTGGCGTTCATATCGGTCTCACTTCACGTTGGGAGCGCCCAGGATCGTCCCGCCGGCGCCACGGTGGCGGGTCGACGGCCTAGCGGACGCGGCCGCGGAAGCTCAGCTTGCCGCCCTGGCCCGCAGGGATGGCCGTCTGCAGCGTCCAGCGGATGTGGGTGACGTCGGTCGCCGTCGCCGGGCGGCGCGTGCCGTCCGGGTTGGCGACCGTCAGCCGGGCGAGTTCGCCAAAGCTCTTGCCGCCGTCGGCTGAGACGACAGCGCCCGGGCTCTCCGCCCGCTCGAAGGCGACGGCGGACGGCAGCGGGTTGGTCACGACGAAGTCGGCCGCAGGCTTGGCGCCCTGGTTCCGGTACTCGAGCACGAAGACGAGCTTGTCGCCCGGCGTGACGAGCTTGGGCGCTTCGAGCACGGTCCGGGCCTGGCCCTGGACCTGCACCGTCTTCTCCTGGAGGACGGTGCTCTTGAGCGCGACGTCGTTGGCCGCGAGCGCGGCGGCGGGCGTGGCGAGAAGGAGCATGGCGTAGAAAAGCTTCATCGTTCCGGTCCTCACTTCCTGATCACGACTTGGAAATCGACGGTGCGCGACGCGCCGGCGGCGACGTCGCCGAGCGCGACGGCCAGGCCGCTCGCCGAGACGTTGCCCGCGTCCCCGTCGACCGCGTCGCTGAGCGGCTGGCCGTCGAGGCGGAGCGTTCCCGCCCTGTAGCTGGTGCCCGCCGGGATGGTGTCCGCGACGCGGATGTTCGAGATGGTGCCGGTGCCGTTCACCGTCGCGCGGAGCGAGTAGGTGACGGTTGCGCCAGGAAGCGGCCGTGCGCCGCCGAACGTGTCGACGATCGCCGCCGCCTTGACGAAGCTGACCGTCGCGGCGGCCGCCTTGTAGAAGCCGCCCGCCAGCGCGGACGCGCTCGTCGCGCCGACCACGGCGTCGCCGCCGTCGGTGCCGGCGCCCGGGAACGCCGAGCCCGCCGTGCCGCTGCCGGTGACCGCCGTCGCGGTTAGTTGCGCCTGCGCGCGCGATCCGTCGGCGGTGGCCGGATCGATCGTCGACAGGATGAAGACGGTGATCGACTCGTCGGCTTCGAGGACAGGATCGTTTGAGCCCGCGGAGTAGACCGTGTCGATGCCGGCGTCGTACTGGCCGTTGCCGTTCGCGTCGATGACGATGGACGTCACCGTCGGATCGAAGTCGTCGCCCGCCAGCGTCGCGTTGCTCGACAGGCGGAACGCTTCCGCGCCGTTGCCGACGTTAGTGAGGCTGAAGGTCAGGACCTGGTTCGTCGATCCCGGCACGGTGGCGACATCGCCCGGATCGGCGGAGGCTACCGTCACGTCCAGCAGTTCGTCGACCCGTAGCGAGACGGTGTTCGATTCGACCACCGCGTCTCCGCCGCCCTGCGCGTTGTAGGTCGCGGTGGCGGTGTTGTTGATCAGCGTGCCGGCCTTGGTGCCCGACGCCTGCGCAGTGCCCGCCCCGCATATCGTGGCCAGAACGGCCGCCGAACAATAAAGGCCGCGCTTACGCGCTTCGGCCGAACCTGCCTCAACCCCGAACATGACTATCCTTCGCTCGCTTTGACTGCTGATCTGGGTTAGTTTTCAGGTATTAAGGATTGGTGCCGATCCGCCGCTGAGTTCATGTTTGCGACGAGCCGAGGTCAGATGGCCCGGCATCATCCGATTACGGATTACGGCCGACGTCGTTGACATTCCGGGGACAGCATCACGTCGTAGGGCGTGCGCTTGGCAAGTCCTGGGTTTCAGCCGGATTGAGCGAGTCCGCTTTTCGCGCCGCTGCATCTGACGACTGACGTTCGGCTCCGACCCGTGCGCACCGAAAGCTGACGCTGAATGAACGTCCGCTCTGGGAAAGCGTCGAGGTTGGCGTGAACGTCCGATGCTGGGTCACCAAGGTTCAGCGAAGGCGAACTCCTCACCGCATTGTGACGGTACCGAAGCGTGCGCTCAAGATCCTCAAAGCTCGGGCAGTCTCGCACTTTGGCGAGCTGGACCTAAATTTTTTCTTAGGCGCAGCCTCATTCGCGATGCCGCAGTGCGTCGACGACCGCCGCCAGGGCAGGTGATCGCTGCCGATGACTGGGATAGTAGAGGTGATAGCCCGGGAAGGCGGGACACCAGTCCTCCAGCACCTGAACCAATGCACCCGAGGCAAGGTCGGCCAGCACATAATCTTTCATGATGTACGCTAGTCCGGCGTCGCCGAGAGCGCCTAGGCGTTGAAGCCGCATGTCGTTCACGACCAGCCGAGGCTCGATCCGGACATTCACCGCGCGCCCGTCTTTCTCGAGATCCCAGACAGCGACACCGCCGTGCGTGGGGAAGCGCAGGCCGATACAGTCGTGCCCGGCCAGCTCGTCGGGCGCGCTGGGCGCGCCTTTGATGGCGAGATAGGCCGGCGAACCGACTACCGCCATGCGCAGCTCCGGCCCGATCGGCACTGCGATCATGTCCTGCGCCAGCGTCTCGCCCAATCGTACGCCCGCGTCGAAGCCTTCGGCGGCGATGTCGACGAAGCCGTTGTTCACGCAGATCTCCACCCGCAGGTCAGGGTAGTCGAGCAGGAGCCGCGACAACGTGGGGGTCAGAACGGTTTCGGCCGGATGGTCGCCGGCGGTGATCCGCACCGTGCCCGCCGGCTTGTCACGGAGCTCGCTCAAGCCGGCCAGCTCCGCGCCGACCTCGTCGAAGTGCGGACCGACGCGATTGAGCAGGCGTCCGCCCGCCTCGGTCGGGGACACGCTGCGGCTGGTGCGGGTCAGGAGGCGGACGCCCAGCCGCTCCTCCAGCTTGCGGATCGTGTGGCTCAGCGCCGACGGCGATACGCCGAGCTGGGCCGCCGCGCGCGTGAAGCTGCGCGCACGCGCGACCGCGACGAACGCGACAAGATCGGCCATGGTTTCGCGGTGCACCAATGAATCCTGCTCAACGCGGCGTGCGCATCCTGCCGTCTAATCGAGGTGATCGAAGCGGCCTAGATGGTCCGCATGACAACGCCGCTTACCCTATCGTCCGAAACCGCCCGGTCCCGCGCCGGGTCGTGGAGCGCCGTGCTCGCGCTGACCCTGTGCGTCTCGACGCTGATCGCGTCCGAGTTCATGCCGGTCAGCATCCTGACGCCGATCGCGGCCGATCTCGAACTGACCGAGGGCGCGGCGGGACAGGCGATCTCCGTCTCGGGCCTGTTCGCGGTGCTGACCAGCCTCGGCATCACGTCGCTTACGGCGGGGATCGACCGCCGGACCGTGCTGCTGGGACTGACCGTGCTGATGCTCGTGTCGGGTCTGATGGTGGCGTTCGCGCCCAGCTACGCGGTGCTGATGGTCGGTCGCGCGCTGCTCGGCATAGCCGTCGGCGGCTTCTGGTCGATATCGGCGGCCACGGTCATGCGGCTGGTGCCGGAGGATCAGGTGCCTCGCGCACTGGCCGTGCTGAACGGCGGCAATGCGCTGGCGACCACGATCGCCGCGCCGTTGGGCAGCTTCCTCGGCCAGTACATCGGCTGGCGCGGCGCCTTCTTCATGGTCGTGCCGCTCGCGGTCGCGACCTTCGTCTGGCAGTGGCTGACGCTTCCGTCCATGCCGTCCGATCGCGCCGGCCGCGGGGCGAGCGCGCTCGGTGTCCTCCGCCGACCGCAGGCTCGGCTGGGCATGCTCGCGGTGGCGCTGCTGTTCGCGGGTCAATTCGCCCTGTTCACCTATCTCCGCCCCTTCCTGGAGAACGTGACCGGCCTGAGCGTTTCGGCGCTGTCGCTGATCCTGCTGGCCATGGGCGCGGCGGGCCTGGTCGGGACCTGGGTGATCGGCCGCATCGTCGCGCGCAGCCTGTCTGCCACTCTGATCCTGTCGCCGCTCGCCATGGCCGGCATCGCATTGGCTCTCGTCATCGCGGGCGATCTTGCAGTGCCGACGGCCGCCCTGCTCACGCTGTGGGGCCTGATCGGGACGGCCGTGCCCGTCGCGTGGTGGACGTGGCTCAGCCGCACGCTGCCCGACGACGCGGAGGCGGGCGGTGGGTTGATGGTCGCCGTGATCCAGCTCGCGATCACGCTGGGGGCGACCATCGGCGGCTTCCTCTTCGATACGGCCGGATACCGCGCGACCTTCCTCGCCAGCGCGGCCCTGCTCGGCGCCTCGACCCTCGTGGGCGTCGCAGCCGCGCGCCGGTCAGCCACACCTTCCTGACAAGAGCTTCCTGGAGAACTCGAATGCAGAC
>DASVSW010000187.1:0-3312 GCA_036387895.1 Sphingomonas sp. | reverse complement strand
TCGCCGAAAAGCTCGGGCTAGACCCGCAGCGCTTCTACGACATCGCCAGCGTCTCGTCGGGCCAGAGCTGGTCGATGACCAGCTACTGCCCCGTCCCCGGCGTCGGCCCCGAGACCCCCGCCGACCGCGACTACCAGGGCGGCTTCGCGGCCACGCTGATGCTGAAGGACCTGCGGCTGGCGATGGAGGCCGCGCGCGGCGCGGGCGCGACCGTGCCGATGGGCGAGCGGGCGGCCGAACTGTACGAGGCCTACGCAGCGGAGGGGCAGGGGAGCACCGACTTCTCCGGCATCATTCGCATGCTGGGCCGAACGCCCGCTTAATCCTCCCACGGAGGGGGAGGGGGACCGTTCGCGTTCTTCACGCGAATGGTGGAGGGGGGGCTCCCGAGACATGCAAGCCGGCGTGTGTCGAGAGCCCCCTCCGTCACGCCTGCGGCGCGCCACCTCCCCCTGGCGGGGGAGGATCAGTGCTGTCCCCGCATGGCCGATGGAGAACACATGCGCCTCCTGATCTTCGGCCTGGGCTACACCGCCACGCGCGTCGCCGCGCTCGTCCGCGCGCGCGGCGGCGAGGTGCGCGGCACCGGCAGCGCCGGCGACCTCGCCTTCGACGCGGCGGGCGACGCGATCGGGTGGGCGACGCACATCCTCTCCTCCGTGCCGCCCGCCGACGACGCCGACCCGGTGCTGCTCGCCTATGGCCGCGATCTCGCCCGCGTGCGAGCCTGGCTCGGCTCCCTCTCCTCGACCGGCGTCTACGGCGACACGGGCGGGGCCTGGGTCGACGAGACCGCCCCCGCCGGACGCGGTCGCCGGCCCGCCCGCGCGCGCGCCGACGCCGACTGGCTCGGCCTTCGCGCGCGCGTCTTCCGTCTCCCGGGCATCTACGGCCCCGGCCGCTCCGCGCTCGACCGCGTGGCGGAGGGCAAGGCGCACCTGACCGGCATCGCGACCCAAGTCTTCAGCCGCGTCCATGTCGACGACATCGCGGCCGGCGTGCTCGCCGCCTTCGACGCGCCGCCGGGCGCGTACAACCTCGCCGACGACAGCCCATGCGGGCAGGACGAGGTGATCCGCTACGCCGCGCGGCTGCTCGGGCTGCCCGACCCGCCGGTCGTCGGCCTCGAGGAGTTGAGCCCCATGGCCCGCGCCTTCTACGCCGAGAACCGCCGCGTCTCGAACGCCAAGGCGAAGCGCGTGCTCGGCTGGGCGCCGGTCTATCCCGACTACCGGTTGGGCCTGCGCGCGGTCAGCGCGATCACCAGGCCGACGCCCGCCAGCAGCCCGCCCGCCGCCGCTAGCCACGACCAGCGATAGTCCTCGAACACCGTCGACAACAGCATCGCGATCACCGGCACGACGACGCTGTTGTACGCCGCCTTGGCCGGCCCGATCACGCGGATGATCCCGAAATACAGCGTGAACGCCACCGCCGACGCGAACACCCCGAGGTAGAGCACGCCGGCCAGGTAGCCGAGCCGCGCTTCGAACACCGGCGGCCCCGCGATGGCCCAGGCCGCGGCGGCGTCGATCGCTGCGCCCATCAGCATCCCCGCGGCCAGCATGCTCGCCATCGGATAAGCGCGCGCCGTCGCCGATCCCTGCATGACGTTCGTCACCGACGCCGACAACACGCCGAGCAAGGTCAACCCGACGCCCAGCATCACCTGTCCCGGCCCGTTCGGGTCGACCCGCGCCTCGTGCGCGAAGAGCAGCGCGATCCCCGTCACCGCCACCGCCGACCCCAGCAGCAGCTGCCGCCCGAGCTTCTGCCCCAGGAAGACGCGGCCCAGGAGCGCGTTCGGCACCAGCATCAGCGCGAACACCACCGCCACCAGCCCCGACGTGACGAAGCGCTCGGCCTGGTAGACGAAATTGAAGTTAAGGCAGAACTGGAACAGCCCGAGGCAGAAGGCGAAGCCGAGCCCGCGCGCGTCCCGCGGCCACCGATCGCCCCGCCACCACGCCACCCCCGCCATGGTCAGCCCCGCGACGATGAAGCGGTACGCCACCGACCATTGCGGCGGCACGGTCCCGATCTGGTCGGCGATCACGATCCAGGTCGACCCCCAGATCAGCACCACGATCCCGAAGGGGACGAGGACGGAGAGGCGGGTGGAGTTGGGTCGGGCTTCATCCTCCCCGAGCAGAGCTCGGGGAGGATGAGGATCGTCGCTCACAACCTCCCTACCGCGTCCGCCAACGGCCGCACCGCGTCGGCGTCCTGGTCCCACGACACCACGAACCGCGCCTCGCCCGGCCCCCAGTCGTAGAAATCGAAGCCTTGCCCACGCAGCGCCGCTGCTTCGTCGGGCGTCACGCGCAGGAACACCTGGTTGCCCTGGACGGGATGCACCAGCCGCCCGCCCGCGGCTTGCGCCAGCAGCGCCGCGCCCTCGTTGGCGCCGCGCGCGCAGTCGAGCCAGAGGTCGTCGTCCAGATGCGCCAGCATCTGCGTCGCGAGGAACCGCCCCTTGCTCAGCAGCAGCGCCGCGCGCTTGCGGCGCTGGGGCGTCACGGCCGCCAGCTCCGGCCGGAAGAACACCAGCGCCTCCGCCGACATGCCCCCGTTCTTGACGAAGCCGAACGACAGCGCGTCGACGCCCGCGCGCCACGTCAGGTCCGCGGGGTGCGCGCCCGTCGACACGACCGCGTTCGCGAACCGCGCGCCGTCCATGTGGAAGCCCCAGCCGCGCGCCCGCGCCAGCTCGCCCAACGCCGCGACCTCGTCGGGTCGGTAGACCAGCCCGTATTCGGTCGCGTTGGTGATCGACAGCGCGTGCGGCTGGACGCGATGCACGTCGTTCGCGATCGCGTCCGCCACGGCCGTCACGTCTTCGGGCGTCAGCTTCGCGCCGACGCCGTCCGCCAGCATCAGCTTGGCGCCGTGCGTGTAGAACTCGGGCGCGCCGCCCTCGTCGTTCTGGATGTGCGCGTCGCGATGGCAGATCACGCCGCCGTGCGGCGGGCACAGCGCCGCCAGCGCCAGGCAGTTCGCCGCCGTCCCCGTCGGCACCCACAAGGCGCGCACGTCGCGCTCGAACAGCTCGGAAAAGCGTTCGTCGAGCCGCTTGGACCAGCGGTCGCCGTCATAGGCGGTGTCCTGCTCGTTGGCGTCGGCGAGCGCCGCCATGATCTTCGGGTGGACGGGTGCCGCGTTGTCGGAGAAGAAGCGCATGGCCGCGCGGGTAGGGGGCGGGCAGGCGGTGGTAAACCCCTTAGAACCCGCCCCCGCCGTCGTCCTCCGGCGGCTGCTCCTCGCGGCGGCGCGGCGGCGGGCCGCGCTGGTCGCGCAGGAACTCCTCCAGCT
>DASVSW010000186.1:0-11993 GCA_036387895.1 Sphingomonas sp. | reverse complement strand
TCGTCGCGACGGACGCGCGCCGCCTGTTCGGCGGCCTGGCGCTCGGCGTCGGCGATGGCGAGGCGCTCCTGCTCGCGGCGGCGGACCAGTTCCTCCGACATGGCGTTCTCGGCCCGGAGCCGGTCGGCCTCGACGACGCCCAGGCGCCGCGCCGCTTCCCGGCCCGCGCGCGCGACGCGGCCGCGCTCCAGGAGCGACATCAGCATGATCCCGAGATAGCCGGCGATCAGCGCGGCGGTCATCGCCGGCGGATTGCCCGCCTGCGTCAGATGGCGGAACAGCGAGGCGAGCGGCCCGAGGCTGAAGGCGGCGAACGCGACGGGCAGTCCCGCGTAGAGCACCACTCCCACGCTCACCAGCGCGACCTGGAGGCACGCCGCCAGCACCGCGCCCCCGCCCGGCGCGGAGAGCGCCGAGGTGAGCATGCTCCAGCCCAGCCCCAACACGATCGCCAGCGCGACATGGAGCAGCATCGCCGTCCGCCCGCCCGGATCGGCCATGCGCGAGAACATCAGCAGCGCGCCGACGCAAGGGCCGACCACCGTGACCAGCCCGGCGACCGCCAGCCCGCCGTCGCCGCCCGCGCGCGTCAACGCGGTCAGGATCGTCGCCACCGCGATGGCGGGCGGCGTCAGCGTGCGCAGCATCCGCGTCGTGTCGCTGATCCGCACCGGGTCCGTTTGCCGGCTCAGCGCCAGCCGCGCGAGCGCTCCGGCGCGTCGGATGACCGTCTCGAAGAGGCGTGCGCGCTCCATCCCCGTTGCGCTACCGCAATGAGGTTGACGGGCGTTTAACCCTGCTCGCCCGCGCTTTCGGCGCCGTCGATCAGCTGGAGCACGTTGCCGATCAGCGTCCGCATCGCCGCGCGCGCGGCGTCCGCGTCGCCCGCGACGACGGCGTCGGACACCGCCTGATGCTCGGGGATGCTGGCGCTGTGGCCCTTGATCCCGTTGGTGAAGCGGATCGACTTCCTCAGCGCCGTTTCGACCAGGTCGCGGAATTGCGCGTAGAAGGGGTTCCGCGTCGCCTGGAGCACCGCGACGTGGAACGCGATGTCGGCGTCCAGCGCCTCGTCCTCGCCCTGCTCGGCCGCGATCATCCGTCGCAGGCCCGCGGCGATCCCGGCCCGGTCCTCGGCGCGCCCGTGCCGCGCCGCGAGCGCCGCCGCTTCGGGCTCGATCGCGATGCGGAGCTGGGTGAAGTGGCGCAGCAGGTCGAGCGAGAAGCGCCGGTCGAGCAGCCAGCGCAGCACGTCGGGGTCGAACAGGTTCCAGTTCGCGGTCGGGCGGATCGCGGTCCCCTGGCGCGGGCGCGCGGACAGGAGGCCCTTGGCCGCCAGCATCTTCACCGCCTCGCGCGTCACCGACCGGCTGACGCCGTGGCTCTTCGCCAGCTCGGCCTCGGTCGGGAAAGGGCGGCCGTCGTATCGGCCGGTGACGATCGCCCGGCCCAGATCGTCGAGCATGCCGAAGGTCAGGTTGCGGGCCGGGCCGTCCGCGTTGGATCGGGTCATGGCGCGGGAATGTGGCGGAGCATCCGGGGCTTGTCACCTGTCGGCTGGACAGTGGGCTTTTATCCTATAATCCGAGGCCGCGAACCGCCGGTCCAAGGCGCGGGTAGGGGTGGGTGAATGGGTCTGTCGACCATCGATCTGATCGTGGTGATCGTCTACGCGATCGGCATCTTCGGCCTGGCGCAATGGGTCAGCCGCGAGAAGGCGGGGCACCAGAAGGACACGTCCGACTATTTCCTCGCGTCGAAGTCGCTGCCCTGGTGGGCGATCGGCGCGTCGCTGATCGCGGCCAACATCTCCGCCGAGCAGATCGTCGGCATGGCGGGATCGGGCTACGCGATCGGGCTGGCCATCGCGTCCTACGAGTGGATGGCGGCGGCGACGCTGCTGATCGTCGGCAAGTACTTCCTGCCGATCTTCCTCCGCAACCAGATCTACACCATGCCGCAGTTCCTGGAGCAGCGGTACGGCCCCAACATCCGCACGCTGATGGCGGTGTTCTGGCTCGCGCTCTACGTCTTCGTGAACCTGACCTCGATCATCTGGCTGGGCTCGATCGCGGTGAACCAGGTCGCGGGCGTCGACCAGGACGTGGCGATCATCGGCCTGGGCCTGTTCGCGCTCCTATACCAGCTCAAGGGCGGGCTGAAGGCGGTGGCGCTGACCGACATCGTCCAGGTGACGCTGCTGGTGATGGGCGGGCTGATCGTCTCCTACCTCGCGCTCGACGAGATCAGCGGCGGCGCCGGCGCGATCGCGGGCTTCTCGACGCTCATCGACCGCGCGCCGGGCAAGTTCGACATGATCCTGTCGCCCGACAACCCCTTCTACAAGGACCTGCCGGGCCTCAGCGTGCTGATCGGCGGCATGTGGATCGCGAACCTCTCCTATTGGGGGTTCAACCAGTACATCATCCAGCGCGCGCTGGCCGCCAAGAACCTCGGCGAAGCGCAAAAGGGCGTGATCTTCGCCGCCTTCCTGAAGCTGCTCATGCCGGTCATCATCGTGCTGCCGGGCATCGCGGCGGTGATCCTCGCCCCCGACCTCGAAAAGCCCGACCAGGCCTACCCCACGATGATGCGGCTGCTGCCGCCGGGGCTGCTCGGCCTCGTCTTCTCGGCGCTGATCGCCGCGATCATCGCGAGCACCGCGTCCAAGATCAACTCGATCGCGACCATCTTCACGCTCGACCTCTACGCCAAGTTCAAGCGCATCCCGACCTCGGCCGAAGACGGCGTGCCCGTCGACGCGGCGGCGAAGGGGGTGAACGAGAAGCATCTCGTCCTTGTCGGCCGGATCGCGGCCGCGGTGTCGATCGTCATCGCCATCCTGACCGCGCGGCCCTTGATCGGCCAGTCGGACCAGGCGTTCCAGTTCATCCAGGAGTTCTCCGGCTTCTTCACGCCGGGCATCACCGTCATCTTCCTGCTCGGGCTGTTCTGGAAGCGCGCGAGCGAGCCGGGCGCGATCGCGGCGGCCGTGGCGTCGGTGGCGCTGTCCTATCTGTTCAAGCGGTTCGCGCCCGACATCCCCTTCCTCGACCGCATGCTGATCGTGTTCTTCCTCAGCCTCGCGCTGGCGGTGGTGATCTCGCTGCTCCGCCCCGCGACCGCTGGCCGGGACCGCATCCGCACCGACGACGTCGGCTTCGCGACTCCGACGGGGTTCAACATCGGCGCGGTCGGCATCGTCCTGATCCTGATCGCGCTCTACGCGACCTTCTGGTGACGCCGTGACTGACCGTTTCATCGCCATCGACTGGGGCACGAGCAACCGGCGCGAATACCTCATGGAGGACGGGCGCGTCCTCGCCGCCTCGCGCGACGATCGCGGCATCATCGAGATGGGCGGGCAGGGCTATGAGCAGGCGGTCGCCTCCATCCGCGCCGCCCATGGCGACCTCCCCGTGCTGATCGCCGGCATGGCGGGCTCGAACCGCGGCTGGCGCGAGGCCGCGTACGCCGACGCGCCCGCACGGGCCGAGGACATCGCGCGCCGGCTCCTCTGGGTCGAGCCGGGCCGCACCGCCATCGTGCCCGGCGTCGCCTGGCGCGACCCCGACGCGCCCTCGGTGATGCGCGGCGAGGAGGTGCAGCTATTGGGCGCGGTCGCGAGCGGCCTGGCGCCGCCGACCGCCCTGCTCGCCCAGCCCGGCACCCACAACAAATGGGTGGAGATGGAGGGCGGCGCGATCGGGCGCTTCTCCACCTTCATGACGGGCGAGCTGTTCGCGCTCCTCCGCCAGCACTCGATCCTGTCCGCGCAGCTCAAGGCGGAGATCACGCCCGGCCCCGCCTTCCTGGAAGGCGTGCGGCACGCCGGCGATCGCCCGCTCACCTCCGCGCTGTTCGGCGCGCGCGCGGCGATGCTTCTGGGCTTCCGCGCGGAGGAGGACACGTCCGACTACGTCAGCGGCCTCCTGATCGGCACCGACGTCGGCGCCGCGGGCGTGGGCGGCCGCGAGGCGTTCATCCTTTCCGACGAGACGCTGGGCGCGCTCTACCGCGCCGCGGTTGCCGAGCTGGGCGGCACGGCCCATGTGATCGACACCGTGGCCTGCTTCACCGCCGGCATGGCGCTGATCCGGGAGCTCTCGCGATGACATTCGACGACGCATTCGAGAAGCTGCCTCTGGTAGCCATCATCCGCGGCGTCCGGCCTGACGAGGCGGAGGCGATCGGCGAAGCGATCGTGGGCGCGGGCTTCACGCTGATCGAGGTGCCGCTCAACTCGCCCGACCCGCTCGCCAGCATCGCCACGCTGGTGCGCAGCCTCGACGGTCGCGCGGTCGTCGGCGCCGGCACCGTGCTCACGGCGCAAGCGGTGGATGAGGTGAAAGCTACGGGCGCGTCGATCATCGTCTCGCCCAACATGAACCCCGCCGTCATCGCCCGCGCGGCCGAACACGGCCTCGCCAGCTTGCCCGGCGTATCGACGCCGACCGAGGCGTTCGCCGCGCTCGACGCGGGCGCCGCCGCGCTCAAGCTCTTCCCCGCCGAAGGCTCCAGCCCCGCGGTGCTCAAAGCGATGCGCGCCGTGCTCCCCAAGACGACCCGCGTGCTCCCGGTGGGCGGGATCAACCCGGACAACATGGCCCCCTGGATCGCGGCGGGCGCGGACGGCTTCGGCCTGGCGTCGGCGCTGTACAAGCCCGGCGACGCGCCGGACACCGTCGCCGCCAACGCCCGCCGCTTCGTGGAGAACTGGCGGGCGGCGCGGGCGGGGTAGGTACACGACGCGTTCAGGCCGGAACGGCCAAGAATGCGGCCATGCTCAAGCGTTCTGTTTCCGCGTTCTTGTTCCTGGCGGTCCCCGCGGCGGCTCAGCGCGGTGATCATGCCGCCCCCACGTCGGCCGCGCGCGAGCTCGACACGCTGACGCGCGCCGTCCAACGCTACCGCGACGTGGAGGTCGCGCAGGCCGAAGGTTGGGAGCCGTCGCCGCTGGGCCGCGAGGACGCGGCCCTGATGGGCGAGCATTGGATCCGCAAGGGCGCCCGCGACTACGCGCCCGGCGAGCCGCTCGACTTCACGGAGCCGTCCAACCTCCAATATGCGAGGGTGAAGGGCCGCCGCGAGCTGGTCGGCGTGTCCTACGTCGTCCGCATCGCCCCCGGCCAGCCGCTGCCGCAAGGCTTCAGCGGTGCTGCCGACCATTGGCACGTCCACGACGTGCTGCGCGGCATGGAGGCCGCCACGGAGGGCCGCCCGGTCCTGCGCTGGCTGGCGAACGCGTGGATCGATCGCGAGTACCGGTCCAAGGGCGACGACCGCTCGAGACTGGCGATGGTCCACGCCTGGGTGACGACGCCCAGCCCCGACGGCGTCTTTTCGATGCACAACCGCGCGATCCCGTACTTGCGCGTCGGCCTCCCGCTCTCCTTCGCCCGCGGCGCGACCGACGAGACCGCGATGGGCGTCGACCTCGCCAGCCCAAAAGGCTGCGAGAACGCGCTCGGCGGCACGCTCTGGATCGCGCACGCGAAGCCTGCGCAGAAGCGCTCGCTCGAGGCGACCTGCGTAGGCCTCGCGGTCCGCATGCGCGCGGCCGTGGCGACGCGCGACGAGCGGACGGTCGACGCCGCCGGCGCGGCGGTCTGGGCGGAGCTCGACGGCGCCCGCCGCGCGACCCTCTCGCCCGACCAGCTGCGCCGCATCGCGTCGGTCACCGAGCACGACTCGATGAGCGCGCCCGCGCACGGGACGCACCATTAGGGCCGATCAGGCCGGCCTCAGGCCACCTGGTCGTTCGCCGCGTCCGCGTGCCGCAGCCGCGCGCGCGCCTCGGCGAGCTGGCGCACCGCATGCTCCTCGTCGCACTCGTGCGGCATGACGACGGGCACCGTCAGGCACATGCTCTGCGTCGGCAGCACGTCGCGCCAGTCCTCGATCAGCTGCTTGTAGGCGCGACCGACGGGGCGGATGTTGCGGTCGAGGTCGTATAGACCCAGCGGGTTCACCCGCCCATTCTTCTGGCGCAGCGCGACGTCCCAATCGACCTGGTCGGTCAGCGAGTACCAGGTGAAGCCGACGATCGGCACGCCGTTGTTGCGGACGCGCAGCACGTTGGCCCATTCCTTCCACAGCCAGTCCACGGCCTCGGTGCCCAGCGGACCTTCGACCATGTTGGTCTCGGTGTGCATCACCGGCAGCATGTAGCGGTCGTGGTACTGACGCGTGATCTCGTCGTATCCGAACACCTCGCCCGACGCGCGCGTGGTGCCGTCCGCCGAGACGCGATGCTCGTTGGTCCAGTAATAGTCGTTGCCCATGATGCAGTGCTGCTTCAGGCGGTTGTCGAGGAAGAAGTGGTACTCTTCGCGCGTCATGCCGTTGTCGAGCAGATACTCGTACATCTCGGAGTCGACGCGTCGACCGTAATTCAGATCGAGCGACAGGAAGCGTTGCGAGTTGTAGATCTCGGCCGGCTTGATCGCCGCCGGGTTCTCGGCGTGGAAATATTCGGACGATTCCGATTGGATGAAGATCGCGTCGGGCCGGGCGGTCAGGATCGCGCGCATCGCGAGCACGTTCGACTTGACGATGTTCTTGAGCGCGGTGACGAAGGTCCGGTCGGTCGTGCCCTGTTCGTTCCACCAGCCCCATTTCGCCGAGAAGACCGCGCAGATGTACATCTCGTTCATCGGCGTATAGAGCTGCACCCAAGGGTAACGGTGCGCGAAATCGCGGGCGTAGCGCTCGAACAGCGCGGGCAGATCGGTGTTCTGGAAGTTCCCGATCCAGTCCGGCACGCCGAAATGGCACAAGTCGACGATCGGGACGATGTTGCGCCGTTTCAGCTCGGCGAAGGTGATGTCGGAGAACTCCCAGTCGTACTTGCCTTCGGCGAGCCACGTCTTGTGGATCGGCGGGCCGTAGCGGAGATATTGGATGCCCAGCTCCTGCACGAGCGCGAAGTCCTCGCGCCAGCGCTCGTAGAAGAAACAGCTCTCCATCTCGTCGACGCGGGTGCGGCCCCCGTCGATGGTGGGCACGCTGTTCTCGATGCCCGTGGCGAACATGAACGCGGCGATGATGCTTCTCCTTGGGAGTGCGGACGCGCCCCTGAACGCCGGGCCGCCCGATTGGACTCGATCGGAACCGGCGTTTAGCCCGTCACAAGCGCTTCGCCAGCCCCCGCCATGCGCTCCTGCCGCCGCCTGACCCAGGCGTCGATCGCGGCGGGCTCGACGTCCAACTCCGCCAGCACGCGCGTGGCCGCCTCGACGCCGGGCGCGTCCGCGTCGTCGACCACCGGCGTCAGCCCGGCTTCGGCGAAGCTCGCCGCCTCCGCCAGGCTGCGCACGACGGCAAAGCGTTTCAGGCCGGGGAAGTAGCGCCGGGCGATGGGCGTCATCCGCCGCGACGTCTCGAGGTCGGGAGCGGTGAGCACGCTGACCCGTCGTCCGTCCATCGCGACCGGATCCCAGACGCGCGGATCGCCGATGTCGCCGAACAGGACGTGGTAGCCGTCGGCGGTGGCGATCCGGAGCGCCTGGGCGTCGCGCTCGATCGCCACATAGGCGATGTCGAACTCGGTCAAGGCGTCGGCGACCGCGCGGCCGCGCGCGCCCATGCCGGCGATGAAGACTGGGGCGGCGAGGTCGCGGGGGATCAGCTCGGGATCGTCGTCCTTGGGCTTGGCGCGGCGCATCCGCCCGGCGAGCGAGCGGCCGCCCTGCGCGACGTTGGGCGTCAGCGCCAGGGTGACGGCGACGCCCGCGATCAGCACCGCCGCCTCCCGCTCGCCCAGCAGCGCGCGCATCGCGGGCAACGAGAAGATGACGAAGGCGAACTCGGAGCCTTGCGCCAGCAGGAAGCCGAGCTGCGTCGACCCGGGGACGGACCAGCGGAAGACGCCCGCCGCCAGCGCGTTCAGCACCGCCTTGGCGGCCATAAGCCCGCCCGCGACGAGGAGGATGCGCCACCAGTCGCCGACGAGGACGCGCACGTCGATCGCGAGCCCGACCGAGATGAAGAAGAATCCGAGCAGCAGCCCGCGGAACGGCTTCACCTCCGACTGGATGATCGGGCGGTAGGGCGTGTCGGACAGCATCATCCCGCCCAGGAACGCGCCCAGCGTCAGCGACAGGCCGATCGCGCCCGTAGCCCAGCCGGCTGCGAGCGCCACGAGCAGCGCGCTGGCGGTGAACACCTCCTCGTTGCCCGAGCGCGCGACCAGGTCGAAGGCGGGGCGGACGAGAAAGCGCGCCAGCAGCACCGCCACCGCGAAGGCGGCCGCCGCCTTGGCGAGCGCCGCGCCGGTGGCGGGCATCAGCGCCTCGCCCGTGCCGAGCGTGGTGGCCACGATCAGGATGAAGATCGCCGCCACGTCCTGGAACACCAGGATGGCGGTGGCGGTGAGGCCGACGGGGCAGTTCTGCTGGTGGCGCTCGGCGATGAGCCGTGCGACCACCGCGGTCGACGACAAGGCGAGCGTCGCCCCGACGAGCGTCGCGGTGAAGGGCGGATACCCCGCCGCCAGCGCCAGGCCGCCTAAGCCCAGCGTCCCGAACAGGACCTGCACCGGCCCGAAGCCGAAGATGTCGCCCGCCTGCTGGCGCAGGTGCTTGAACGAAAAATGGAGGCCGATGTCGAAGAGCAGGAACACGACGCCGAGTTCCGCCAGCACCGCCACCGCTTCGCGCGAACCGTCCGCGACGACCCCCGTGGCGCCGAGCCCCAGTCCCAGCAGCAGATAGCCGACGATCGGGCTCAAGCCGAGCTCGCGTGAGGCGACGGCGGCGACGACGCCCAGCCCCAACAGGAGGATAATGGGCGCGATGATGTCGAGGATGTGGTGGGCGTCGGCCATGTCGGATGTCAGACGGGGACGGGAGCGAGGAACTGGTGGATCGCCGAAACGACGACCGATCCCTCGCCGACCGACGAGGCGACGCGCTTGACCGAGCCCGACCGCACGTCGCCGATCGCGAACACGCCGGGCCTGCTCGTCGCGTAGGGCGTGACCGGCGACACGCCGTCGGGCGCGCGGCCGGTGCGCACGAAGCCTTTCGCGTCGAGGTCCAGGCAGCCCGCGACCCAGTCGGTGTTGGGCTCCGCGCCGATCATCACGAACATGTTGCCGACGGGCCGGGTCTCCGCGACGCCGGTGTCGCGGCTGGTCCAGGTCACCTCGCGCAGATACTTGTCGCCGTGGAGCGCGGTGACTTCGGTGCGGGCGTGGAGCGTGATCCGGTCGCTGTTCGCGATTCGCTGGACCAGATAGTCGGACATGGTCGCCGCCAGCCCGTCTGCGCGGACGAGGATGTGGACGTGACCGACGGTCCGCGACAGGAACACGGCCGCCTGGCCCGCGGAGTTGCCGCCGCCGATCACCGCCACCTCCTCGCGCCCGCACAGCTGCGACTCGAGCGCGGTCGCGGCGTAGTGGATGCCGGCGCCCTCGAAGCGGTCGTAGTCCGGCACCGCGAGCTTCCGGTAGCGCGCGCCCGTCGCGACGACCACCGCGCGCGCCCGGATCCGCGACCCGTCGTCCAGGTCGATGCGGTAGGGCTGGCCCTCGCATTCGAGGCCGACGGCGCCGCGCGAGATGGCGAGGCGCGCGCCGAACTTCTGCGCCTGTACCTGAGCGCGGCCCGCCAGCGCCTGGCCGGAGATGCCGGTGGGGAAGCCGAGATAGTTCTCGATCTTCGACGACGTGCCCGCCTGCCCGCCGGGGGCGAGGCTCTCGACGACGACCGTGTCCAGCCCCTCCGACGCCGCGTAGACGGCCGCCGCCAACCCGCCCGGCCCCGCGCCGACCACCGCCAGGTCGTGGACATGGTCGGGATCGAACCCCTCCGTCAGCCCCAGCCGGTCGGCGATCTGCGCGTTCGAGGGGTTCGACAGCATCGCGTGGTCGGGCAGCAGCACGGCCGGCAGCGGCGCGTCGGGCAGCCCCGCGGGGGCGCCCTCGACCTCCACGTCGACCAGCCGGTGCGGATAGCCGTTGCGTTGGAGGAAGCGCTGGAGCCGCAACGTGTCGCCGTCATGGCCCGCGCCGACCAGCACGACGCCGCCCTGCGCGTAGCGGATCAGGCCGACGCGCCGGAGGATGAAGGCGCGCATGATCAGCTCGCCGATGTCGGGCTCGGCGGTGATGAGCCGCCGGAAGTCGGGCCGGGCCACGCGGACGACCCGGCTGTCGACGCCCGTTCTTCCCGACACCAGGATCTTGCGGTCGTTGAACAGGTCGAGCTCGCCCGTGAACTGCCGGTCGGCGTGGACGGTGAAGACGTTCGCCTCGTCTGCCTCGTCGGTGTCGTAGATCTCGATCGCGCCCTCCACGACGACCCAGAAGTCGACGGAGCGCTCCCCGCGCGAGAACAGCACGGTGCCCTCGGGCAGACGCTCCTCGTGGCCATAGGGCGCGATCCGCGCCATCTGCTCGGCCGTGAGGCGCGGGAAGGTCTGGCCCTCGCGGGCATAAGGGTCGGTGGGGTCGAGGACGGTCTCGGCGGCGATCTCGGCGACGTCGGTGCTCATGCGCGACCTCCTGGTGCGCGTCGTCCTAGCCGCCTATCGTCCGTGGCTCCACCCGGGCGCTTCGAATCAGGCGCGTCCCCGCGCCGCCATGGTCGGCCGGACGAGGTGCCGGAGGAAGTTCCGGATCTCAAGCGTCCGCCGCTCCGCGTCCGCCACCTCCGCGTCGAGCCCCAGCCGCCAGAGAAGATCGCGCCGGTCGGGCTCTTGGGCCAGCGCATCGACGAGGGCCGCCTGCAGCTCGACTTCCGCGGCCGCCCGGGCCAGGCCCGTTTCGACCAGGTCGGACGTTTGCCGCCGGAGCGCCGCGGCGACCTCCGCTAGCGAGATCTCCGGATGGTATTGGACGCCCCAGAACACGCCGGGGCCCATCCGGATCTCCGCCGCCTGCACGTTCGTAGTCCCGTTTCGCGCGAGGAGGACGGCGCCTTCGGGCAGCGCCTCGACCTCGTCGCTATGCACCGCCGGCGCGTCCCAGGCGGCGGGGCGGCCGGCGAGGAGCGGGTGGTCGCGGCCCGCCTCGGTGGCCGTGATCCGCCGCGCGAAGCCCGCCTCGCGCCGTTCGCCCATCGGCCGCACCGTCCCGCCCGCCGCCGCCACCGCGACCTGCAGCCCCGCGCACGATCCGAAGGAAGGCGTGCCGCTGGCGAAGACGCGCCGCATGAACTCCAACTCCCGCGAGACCTCCGGCGTATCTTGATAAACGTGAAGCGGCGACCCCGACAGGAACACCGCGTCGTACCATTCCAGCGCCTCGCCCGGCGGCAGGTCGGCGTCCGCGTCGGCCGGGGTGGCGCGGTCGATGCGCGCCTCGGGTTCGAGCGACAGCAGGAGGTCGCGGAACGTCTCGCCCGCGCTACGGCCGACGCTCGCACGACGCTTGTCGCGAGCGGCGGGCGGCTCGCTCTCCGCGACCAGCAGCCTCACTCGCGCTCCAGCCATTCGGAAAGCGGCAGCTCGTCGGTGGAACGCGTCTCCGCCTTCATGCTCCCGCGCATGATCTCCAGCGACCAGGCGGTACGCTGGGGGTCGCTGGACGCGGTGCAGTCCTCCGGGACCCACAGCCCGTACTCGCGCATATGGGCGTCGGCGGCCGTGAACAGCACGCAGATGTCGGCCGCCACGCCCGTCAGGATGAGGCGGCTCGCCCCCAGATGGGGGAGCAGCACGGGCAGGTTGGTCGAGTAGAAGCCGCTGAACTGCGGCTTGATCACGAAGTAATCGTCGTCGCGGGGGGCGAGGCGTTCGACCAGGGGCCGCCCCAAGCTGTCCCTGGCGAGCTCGATCAGCCGGGACCGCTCCGAATGCCATTGGTCGTAATTGTCGTTGACGTAGACGACCGGCACGCCGACGCCGTCGGCCTTCTCGCGCAAGGCCGCGATCCGGTCGGCCGCGGCTTGGGCGGCGGGCAGCATCGCCTCGCCGCCGCCGAAGTCTAGCGTGTTCATCATGTCGATGATCAGGAGCGCGGTGCGCCCCGCGGCGGGTACGCGCCC
>DASVSW010000185.1:0-7604 GCA_036387895.1 Sphingomonas sp. | reverse complement strand
TATGGCTCAAGCACCACGGCGCGCGGCTTCACTGGATCGGGCGTTCGCCGCCTTCATCCGGGTCGTAGTCGCCGGGCGGCGGCTCGCGGCGCCGCGGATCGCGGCCGGTCGCGCGTTCGATCACGGCGTCGAGATCGCTTGGCGGTCCGTCCTGGGGCTGGGGCGCGCCGGGCGTCTCCGGATCGATCTGGAAGGCGGGCGTCTCCGCGCCGGGCACGGGTACGGGCAGCCCGCCCTCGTCGAGCACCGACCCGTTGTCCGGCCCGCCGAAATAGCTCTCCTCGTCCGGCTCCAGCTGCCATTCGGGAAGCGTCACCTCCGTCTCGAACTGCTCGATCGGCCGGCGGGCGACCGCCGCGCGCATGAACTGGGCGAAGGCGCGTGCGGGCGCGCGGCCGCCCGACAGGCCGCGCACGGCCTTGGCGTCGTCGCGCCCCATCCAGACCCCCGTCGTCAGCCCGCTGGAGAAGCCCAGGAACCAGCCGTCCTTCGCGGAACTGGTCGTCCCCGTCTTGCCCGCCACGGGCCGGCCGATCTGCGCCTCGCGGCCCGTGCCGGCGTTGACCGCGGTCTGAAGGAGATCGGTCATCTGCGCCGCGACATAAGGCGCCACCAGCACATGGCTGCGGTCGACCTCATGCCGGTAGATCGTCTCGCCGCCCGCGGTCACCTTGGTGATGCCGTAGGGCACGACCGACACCCCCTTGGCGGCGACGCCGGCGAAGGCGCGGGTCATGTCGAGCAAGCGGACGTTGGACGTGCCGAGCACCATCGACGGCCGGGTGGTGACGGGCGTCGTGATGCCGAAGCGCCGCGCCATGTCGGCCACCGTGCCGAAACCCGCTTCCTGCCCCAGCTTGGCCGCGACGGTGTTGAGCGAGTAGGCGAAGGCGGTCCGCAACGAGACCGAGCCCGAATAGCGGCGCGAGTCGTTGCGCGGGCTCCAGCCCTCGATCGTCACCGGCTCGTCGACGACCGTGTCCTCCGGCTTCCGCCCGGCCTCGAGCGCGGCCAAGTAGACGAACAGCTTGAACGCGGAGCCAGGCTGACGCTGAGCCTGCGTCGCGCGGTTGTAGATGGAGGACACATAGTCCTTGCCGCCGACCATCGCGCGTACGGCGCCGTCGCGGTCGACCGAGACGAGCGCGCCCTGGACGCCCGCGGGGGCCTGGGCGCGGATCGCGGCGTCGGCGGCGCGCTGCATGCCCAGGTCCAGCGTCGTCCACACCTCCAGGGGCGCGTCCTGCTCGTCGATGAGGAGATCGAGCTGGGGTAGCGCCCAGTCGGTGAAGTAGCGGACGCTGTTCTGGCGGGGCGCCGGCTGGAGCCGGATTTCCTCCGGATCGGCGTCGGCGGCCTCCTGCGTGCTGATCGCGCCCGTCTCGACCATCGTCTGGAGCACCACGCCGGCGCGTCCGCGCGCGGCTTCGGCGTCGGCGGTGGGGGAGTAGTTAGAGGGTGCCTTCACGAGTCCTGCGATGATCGCCGCCTCCGACAGGCTCAGCCGGTCGGCGCTATGGCCGAAGAACAGCCGGCTCGCGGCGTCGATGCCGTAGGCCCCGCCGCCGTAATAGACCTTGTTGAGGTAGAGCTCGAGGATCTGGTCCTTCGAGAATTTGCGCTCCAGCGCCAGCGCCAGGATCCATTCGCGGAACTTGCGGGCGAACTTCTTCTGGCTCGACAGGAAGATGTTGCGCGCGAGCTGCTGGGTGATCGTCGACCCGCCCTGCGTCCAGCGCCCGCGCTCCAGGCGCACCTTGGTCGCACGCGCCAGGCCGATCGGGTCGACGCCCGGGTGACGGCGGAAGCGCCGGTCCTCGATCGAGACGGTGGCCTCGCGCATGACCTCCGGGATCCGGCGATAGGGGAGCCACTGGCCGTAGCTCGGCCCCAGCGACAGGAGCACGGAGCCGTCGGCCGCGTGGACGCGGATCATCTGGCCGTTGGGCGAGGACTTCAGCTGGTCGAAGCTCGGCAGCTGCGACCGCGTGACATAGACGGCGATGACGAGCGCGCCCAGCGCCAGGACGCCGAGCGCGACCAGCACCTGGAACGTCCGGACGAAGCGCCGACGCCAGGGTGAGGGAGTCCGGGGCGAAGGGGGCCGGGCTGAGGAGCTCCGGGCTGAGCGGGTGCGGGCGGCCATGGAAGGACCGACGGATTACCGGCCTTTGGTGAACCCAGCAAGAACGGCGTCAGCCGGCGGCGCGTCCGCGGAAATCGAGCGACACCGAGTTCATGCAGTAGCGCTGGCCGGTGGGCGGCGGGCCGTCGGGGAAGACGTGGCCGAGATGCCCGTCGCAGCGCGCGCACCGCGTCTCGACGCGCACCATGCCGTGGCTGACGTCGCGATGGTCGCTGACGCGGTCGGCCTCGATCGGGCGGGTGAAGCTCGGCCAACCCGAGCCGCTGTCGTACTTGTCGGCGCTGTCGAACAGTTCGAGCCCGCAGCCCGCGCAGCGGTAGACGCCGTCGGCCTTGTTGTCGTTGTAATGGCCCGAAAAGGCGCGCTCGGTCCCGGCTTCCCGCAGCACATGGTATTGCTCGGGCGTGAGACGGCGGCGCCACTCGGCTTCGGACAGGTCGATGCGTTCCATGCTCGGGAAAATGGGCGCGCCGCCGCCGCCGCGCAACTCCGTCACGCGATCCGGGTCGCCCGCGCGAGGAGCTGGATCAGGACCGGCGCGCGGGCCAGCCAGGGCAGGGCGGGGGGCGCCAAAGGCCCTTCGGCGATGTCGCGCACGAGCCGGGCGACGCGCACCGGCCGCGCGGCGCGGCGCGCGAACCGGCGCTGCCACGCTTCGGCGGCATCCGGCCCGCCGTGCAGATAGGCCGCGGCGGCCGAGCAGCCGCCGGCGAGCGCGATCCCCATGCCCTCGCCGGCGAGCGAGGGGATCACCGCCGCCTGGTCGCCGAGGCGGAACAGCCCGGCCTCGCCCGTCGTCATGCGCCAGCCATAGGGCACGTTCGCCACCGCATCGATCGCGGCGCCGTCCTCGCGCGCGTCGAGCCGCTCCGCGAAGACGGGGGCTTCGGCCGCGATCGCCTGGAGCAGCCGCTCGGGCGAGCCCGCCTCATGGAGCCGCGACCGCGCTACCGCGAGGCAGAGGTTCGCCGACCCGTCCTCCTGGACCGCGAGACCCGCATAGCCGCGGTCGAACAGGTGGAGCTCGATCGCGTCCTCGATGCGCCGTCGCTCCGACGCCGAGGGGCGGAGGCGGATGCGCAGGCCGAGCGCGGGGTCGTCGTCCGCGCCGGGGGTCGGCCGCGCCAGGCCGCGGAGGTCGCTCTTGCCCGTCGCGAGGAAGAGCGCGTCGGTCTCGACCGTCCCGCCGTCGGCGAGCGTCACGGCGCCCGGCGCGGCGGACCGGACGACGACGCCGCGCTCGACGGCGGCGCCCGCCCGTTCCGCCAGTCGCAGGAGCACGGTGTCGAGCCTGCGCCGCGACACGGCGAGCGACGGGTGGGGCAGGGGGGCTTCGACCTCTCGCGCACCGGCGAAGACGTGGACGCGCGTGACGCGGCGCTCGTTCAGTTCGTCGGGATCGACGCCCAGCGTCCGCAGCCGTTCGAGCGTCCGCCAGCTGAGGAACCCGCCGCACAGCGCGTCGCCGGTCTCGCGCGTGCGCTCAAGGACGAGCGGGCGCACCCCGCCGCGGGCGAGCCCGATCGCCGCCGCCGAGCCCGACAGCGCGCCGCCGACGATCAGCGCAGGCGTTCGACGCATAACCGGAACGGGAAGGCGCGGAAGACGCGCGCGTGGGCGACGCCCGCCTCCGACAGGAGGGCGCGCCATTCGGGCGGGCGGAAGGAGCGCGCGATCGAAAGGTGGCCGTCGGCGCGTACGATCGGATGCCAGCGCGCGACCGATGCGAGCAACGGCCAGCCCAGATGGGCGAAGCGGTGGCGGTGGAGGTCGTTGACGAACCAGCAGCGCGCGTGCCCCTCCATGAAGCGCAGGAATGCGACGAGCTGCGGGTGCGTCATGTGATGCGCGACGAGGCTGGAGACGATCGCGTCCCAGCCGCCGCCCATGTCGGCATAGTCGCCGGTGACGTAGCGGATGCCCATCCCGGCGGGCGTGTGGGCGCGCGCCGCCGTTTCGCTGCGCGGGTTCAGGTCGACGCCGACGAGCTCCGCCGTGACGTCATGCCGCACCGCCCAGCGGCTTATGCTGCGCAGCATATCGCCGTCGCCGAAGCCCACGTCGAGCAGCCGGAGCGTGCGCCGGCCCGCGGTCGCGCGCTTGAGAAACGCAAGCGTCGGCGGCCTGGCGAGCGTGACGGTGTTCGCGCGGGCGAGGTCGCCGACGACGCGCGCGTAGACGCCGGGATCGAGGTCGTCGGCGTCCATCAGCTCTTGCGTCGTGGAGCGGACGGCGAGGCTCACGCGGCGCTCCGGAAGCCGAAGCCCTCCGCCGCGAGCCCCGGTCCGAAGGCGAGCGCCAGGCCTTCGCGGACCGGCGGTCCTTCGAGCAGCCGGGCGAGCACGAACATCAGCGTGGCCGACGACATGTTGCCGTAGTCGGCCAGCACCGAGCGCGACGCGTCCAGCGCGTCCGGGGCGAGCCCGAAAGCGTTCTGCACCGCGTCGAGGATCGAGCGGCCGCCGGCATGGACCGCCCAGCCGTCGATCGAGGCCGGCGGACGCCCGCCCGTCGCGGCCTCCGCGGTCGCGGCGTCGCCCAGCGCCTGCCCGATCCGCGCCGGCACCGCGCCCGACAAGTGCATGGCGAAGCCGCTGTCGGTGATGTTCCAGCGGATCAGCTCGTGCGATTCGGGCAAGGTGGTCGCGAAGGGGCGGTCGATCGCGAAGCCTTGGCGGTCGGCGGTGACCAGCGCCGCCGCGGCGCCGTCGCCGAACTGGAGCATCGCGAGCAGCGGTTCGAGGTCGTCCACCGCCTGGAGGTGGAGCGTGCAGAGCTCGACGGTGACGACGAGCACGCGCGCGTCCGGGTCGGAGCGGACGATGTGCCGGGCGCTCCGGAGAGCCGCCACGGCCGCGTAGCAGCCCATGAAGCCGACGAGCAGCCGTTCGACCGACGGCGACAGGTCCAGCCGCCTGGCGATGATCTGGTCGATGCCGGGCGCCACGAAGCCGGTGCAGCTCGCGACGACGAGGTGGGTGATCCCTTGGAGCGGCACCTGCCGGCCGAGCCGCTCGATCGCCTGGAGCGACAGCTCGGGCGCGGCTGCCGCGTAGACCTCCATGCGCGCGGCGGTGCCGGGCAGGAGCTCGCCATGGTAGAAGCCGCCGGTCTCGACGGGCGAGCCGCCGTCGGGGCCGAGCGGCAGGACGGACCAGCGTCCGTCGATGCCCGAACGGGCCGCCATGCGGTCGAACAGCTTCGCCTCGCGCCCCTGGACGCGGGTGCGCGCCCAGTCGATGAACGCCTGGTGGATCTGATGGGTGGGAACGGCGGCGCCGACGGCGTTGATGTGGGGCGTCAAATCGGGGTCTCGGTGGAGCGGACCTGCTCAACGCCTGAGATAGGGAAAGCGCCCCGTCTTACGAGGGAAGGGGGCTGGTGCGGTCGAGAAGACTCGAACTTCCACGTCCTTTCGGACACAACGACCTCAACGTTGCGCGTCTACCAGTTCCGCCACGACCGCACGTGCCATACCGCCGAGCGCGCCCGGCGGCCGGTAGGCGAGCGCCCCTAGCCCAAGCCCAGGGCGGGCGCAACCGCTATCCTAGCCCCGTCCTTCAACCTTCGTCCCCGGCGAAGCTCAGCTCGAGGCGCTTGGAGGCGGCGGGGACGTCGAGCGTCGCCGAATTGAAGTCGAGCGCGGCGCCCGGCTCGAGCGTCCGGCGCTGGGGGGTGATCGTCCAGCTGTAGACGAGCCGTCCCCCCGCGTCGCGCAGCTCGGCGCGGATGTCGGGGACGCGCTGGCGTTCGCCGCTGGGGTTGAGCACCTGGCCGCTGACCGCGAACAGCTCGGACCCGTTGTCGAGTTCGCGGCGCTCGATCGGGTTGTCCTTGATCCGGAGCTCGCTCTCGCCGCCGCCGAAGGGGAGGCCCAACCGGCTCGCCAACCCCGGCGCGCCCGTGAGCAGGATCGCGACGACGCCCGCCAGCATGACCAGCGCCGCCGCTATCGCCGCCGCGGTCCAGCGGCGGGCGGGGTTGCGCCGCGGCGGCGGGACGGGATCGGCGGCGACCTCGTCGAAGCGGGGTTCGGCATAGGCTTCGACCGGCCGCTCGACCGGCGGGGGAGGGGCGGGGCGGATCGGCTCGGGCGGGGGAGGAGCCGCGACCGGTTCAGGCTCCGGCTCCGGCGTAGGAGAAGGCGGCGAGACGCGGACGGCTACGGGCGGCGAAGGCGTGGGAGCGACCGGCGCGACGACGGGAGCGGGCGGCGGCGGGGCGGGCTCGACCTCGTCCTTGGGCGGCCCCTGGAACCAGCTGTGTCGGCACTGGGCGCAGCGCACGGTGCGCCCCGCGGTCCCGATCGCGCTGTCGGGCACGAGGTATCGCGTGCTGCACTCGGGGCATTCCAGGATCATGCGCGCCTACCAGATCCCGCGCGGGGCACCGCGGCGGTTTAACCCCATGCTAAGCACGTGCGGTGGCGGAAGGGCAAGACCCGCGCTGGACGCGCGCCCCGGCCCATGCGAAAGCCGAAGGCGGGGCAGAGGCCAGGCCGGACCGGCCGGCGCGTTCGGGAAGCATGACGAGCATCGTCCAGTTCGAGAATGTCGGCTTGGCCTATGGCACGGGGGCGGAGACGCTGTCGGACGTCAGCTTCTCGCTCGAGCCGGGCACGTTCCACTTCCTCACGGGGGCGAGCGGCGCCGGCAAGACGTCGCTCCTGAAGCTCCTCTACCTCGCGCAACGGCCGAGCCGCGGGATCATCCGGCTGTTCGGCGAGGACGCCGTCACCATGCCGCGCGAGCGGCTGCCGGGCTTTCGCCGGCGGATCGGCGTCGTCTACCAGGACTTCCGCCTCGTTCCCCACCTGTCGACCTGGGACAACATCGCGCTGCCCTTGCGCGTCGCCGGCGTGGTCGAGGCCGATCTGGAGCAGCCGGTGCGCGAGATGCTGGCCTGGGTCGGGCTGGCGGAGCGCGCCCATGCCAGGCCCGCCACGCTGTCGGGCGGCGAGCAGCAGCGCGTCGCGATCGCGCGCGCGGTGATCAACCGCCCGGAGCTGCTCGTCGCCGACGAGCCCACGGGCAACGTCGATCCCGACATGGCCGAGCGGCTGCTCCACCTGTTCGACAGCTTGCACCGGCTCGGGACCACCATCGTCATCGCGACGCACGACCTCCACCTGCTGTCGCGCGTGCCCCACGCCCGGATGATGCGGCTGGACCGCGGGCGGTTGAACGACCCCACGGGCGCGCTTCGCTATCCGCCGAGGCCCGACGCGTGAGCGCGCGGGGCCAGACGCGCGTCCTCGACGAGGCGGGCGGCGTGCGCGCCATGACGGCGGTGATGGGGATCATGCTGTTCCTGACGGTGCTGGCCGCGGCGCTAGGGCTGGGCACGCTCGCGGCCGCTACCGCGCTCGACCGGCAGCTGGCGGGGCGGATGACGGTGCAGGTGGTGGACGGCGACCCCGCCGCGCGCGACCGCGCCGCCGCACGCGTCGCGTCGCTCC
>DASVSW010000184.1:0-3603 GCA_036387895.1 Sphingomonas sp. | reverse complement strand
AGGCTGGTGCGGAAGAAGCGCGACAGGTTGAGGATCATCCGTTCCGCCTGGCCCGCGCGGCCGGTCATCACGAGCGAGCTGATCGAGTTCAGCGTGTTGAACAGGAAGTGCGGGTTCACCTGGTAGCGCAGCGCGCGCAGCTCGGCGTCGCGCGCCGCGGCGCGCAGCCGCGCCGCCTCCTGCTCGGACGCCTTCACCTGCGCCGCGTAGGACAGGGCCAGGTAGAAGGCGCCCCAGGACAGGATGAAGAAATACCAATGGATCGAGTCGTGGCCGACGACCTGGAGCGGCGTCTTGGGCCGTCGGGTCCGGTCCTTCAGCGAGTCGGGCAGGGGATCGTAGACGTAGAGCGCGACGTAGTTGACCGCGGCGTAGGCGAGCGAGACGGGGACGCAGAACAGGATCACCGCCGCGACGCGCACCGCCAGCCGCCGGCCGTCGAACCGGCGCAAAGCGAGGTAGAGCGCCCAGGTGAACGACATGCCCGCGAGCGCCACCAGCGCGCGGTTGCCGAGATAATGCTCCCAGCCGGTCGCGCGCATGATCGCCGACCGTGCGCCGACGCTGACGTAATAGGCGATCCAGAAGACGAACACGGACAGCGCGGCCGCGCGCGGCGTCACCCGGGCGGGCGCGGCGGTCGCGGCCGCCGGCTTGGCCGCGCGATCGGGGCCGCGGGCGGCGGGCAGGGGCGTCATCTCCATGTCCGCGCCATCCATAGCATGCCGACGGCCCGGCGCCCGGCCCTTCGTCGACGCCGGATCGCCGTTGGTCGAAGCGCCGGAGACCGCAGCCCGGCGGCACGAATGGGCGCAGCCGGCGTTATCGGGGCGCAACGGTCATCCCGACCGGCCATGACGAGGATCACAAGCGGTTGACCGCACCGAGCGAGCCGATCCGTCGCGGACCGGTCCCCGCCTATGGGCCCACCGAGGTCCGACCGGCGCACCTGCCCGGGCAGGCGGGCCTGCACGGGCTCGCGCTGGGCGTGGTGGTGATCGCGGGACTGTACTTCGCGCGCGAAGTGCTGATCCCGGTCACGCTGGCGGTGCTCCTCTCGTTCGTGCTGTCGCCGCTGATGGCGGCCTTGCGCCGGCTGCGCGTGCCCCGCGGGCCGGCGGCCATCGTGTCGGTGCTGGTCGCCTTGGGCGTGCTGGGCGGCATCGGGACGGTGGTCGGCACGCAGGCGGCGAGCCTGGCGGACGACGCGCCGGGCTACGCCCGCACGATCGAGGCCAAGGTCGCGGGCGTCCGGAGCTGGGCCGAGGACCGCGCCCGCCTGTTCCGGCGCGAGGACGGGCGGCAGGAAGCCGGCCGCCCGAACGCGCGCGCGCCGCTGACCGACAAGGTCGCGGCGCAATCGCGGGCGCCCGTGCCGGTCCGCGTGATCGGCGAGGAGCCCAGCGCGTTCAAGGTCGCGGGCGACGTGCTCGCCCCCGTGCTCCACCCGATCGAGACGTTCGTGATCGTGCTGGTGGTGACGATCTTCATCCTTCTCCAGAAGGACGATCTCAGGAACCGCGTCATCCGGCTCTTCGGCTCGTCCGACCTCCACCGCAGCACCATGGCGATCGACGACGCGGCGACCCGGCTCAGCCGCTACTTCCTGTCGCAACTGGCGGTCAACGCCAGCTTCGGGCTGGTGATCGGCGTTGGCACCTGGGCGATCGGGCTGCCCGTGCCGGCGGTGTGGGGGATCCTGGCGGGCGTGCTCCGCTTCGTGCCCTATGTCGGCGCGGTGCTGGCGGGGGTGGTCCCGCTCGCCGTCGCGGCCGGGGTCGATCCGGGATGGAGCATGGCGCTCTTGGTGGTGGCGCTGTTCTTCGGGACCGACCTTCTGGTCGGCTACGTCGTCGAGCCGTTGCTCTACGGCCATTCGACGGGCCTGTCGCCGCTGTCGGTCATCCTGGCGGCGGTGTTCTGGACGTGGATCTGGGGACCGATCGGGCTGCTCCTGTCGATGCCGCTCACGCTGTTGCTCGTCGTGCTCGGCCGCCACGTCCCCCGGCTCGAGTTCCTGGAGGTGCTGCTCGGCGACCGGCCCGCGCTGTCTCCGGTCGAACGCTTCTACCAGCGCATGCTCGCCGACGATCCCGAAGAGGCGGTCGACCATGCGGAGGCGATGCTGGAGGACCGGAGCCTCGTGGACTATTACGAGGGCGTGGCGCTGGAGGCGTTGAAGCTCGCGGCGGCCGACGCCCGGCGGGGCGTCGTGGACCGCGCCCGCGCCCACCGCATCGTCGACGCCATGCTGGCCGTGATCGACGACCTCGACGAGCACGCGCCCGACGGGGCGGACGCGGTTCCGCCCGAGTGGAGCGCGCCTGGCGCGATCGTGTGCATCGCGGGGCGCGGCGTGCTGGACGACGCGGTCACCGCGATGCTGGAGCAGCTGCTGCGCCACCGCGGCTTCGGCGTGCGCCGCGTCGCGCACGCCGAGGCGGGGCGCGACCGCGCCGTCCGGCTCGACCTGTCGGGCGCGCGCCTCGTCTGCCTGTCCTATCTCGAGCTGGGCGGCGCGCCCGGCCATCTGCGCCACCTGGTCCGCCGCGTGCGCCGGGTGGCGGGCGACGCCGAGATCATGGTCGGCCTGTGGCCCGAAGGCGAGGCGGCGTTGACCGACGCGGAGATCCAGCGGACGCTCGGCGCGGAACGCTATGTCGGCTCGCTCCGCGCGGCGGTGGACGCCGCCACGGCGCTCGCTGCCGCGCGGAGCGCCGCCCCGACCGCCACTGTTCCAGTTCCTGTTGAGGAGATCCCTGCATGACCGACCCCCAAGGCCGCGACGCGCCCTCTCCGTGGAAGATGCCGGCCGGGGGCTGGTGGGCGGCGCTGAAGCGCACGGGCAAGGAGATGGGCGACGACAATGTCGGCCTGATCGCCGCCGGCACCGCCTTCTACGCCTTCTCGTCGATCATCCCGATCCTGGGCGCGGTGGTGCTGAGCTACGGGCTGTTCGCGAGCCAGGAGACGGTGGTCTCGAACATCGAGGCGCTGTTCTCGTCGCTGCCGCGCGAGGCGGCGTCGGTGATCCAGGACCAGCTCCTGACGGTGGTCCAGACCGAAGGCGGCAAGAAGGGGCTGGGGCTCCTCGTGGCGCTCGCGCTGGCGCTCTACGGCGGGACCAAGGCCGCGTCCGCGATCGTGACCGCGCTCAACATCGCCTATGAGCAGAAGGAGACGCGCGGAACCGTCAAGCTGTACCTCCTCTACTTCACGATCGTGATCGGCGCGGTGCTCCTGGTGCTGGGCGCGATCGCGTCGACGGCGGTGCTGGCGTTCCTCGACGGCTTGCTGCCTAGCCTGGGCGGGGTCGGGCGATGGGCGATCCGGCTGCTGAGCTACGCGGTGATCGGGGCGCTGGCGGTGACGGCGGGGGCGGCGCTCTACCGTTACGGCCCGAACCGCGCGGACGCGAAATGGTCGTGGCTGACGCCGGGATCGGCGATCGCGACGCTGCTTTGGCTGATCGGCACGGCGCTGTTCGGGCTCTACGTGTCCAACTTCGCCGATTACGGGGCGACCTACGGGTCGCTGTCGGCGGTGATCGTGCTGCTGACCTGGCTGTGGCTGACGGCCTATGTGTACCTGTTCGGCGCGGAG
>DASVSW010000183.1:0-2984 GCA_036387895.1 Sphingomonas sp. | reverse complement strand
CGCTGGATCGAGAAGCGCCTGGAGTTCGCCCGCGGGCTCGTCTGGGCGTGCAGCATGGAGCAGGTCGACTGGCGGGCGCACGCCGGTTTCGACGGCCGGTCGCTCGGGTGGCTGCTGATGCAGGCCGGCTACTTTCATGACGGGCACCGCGCCGGCGCCGACGTGGACGCGGTCATCCAGCTCCTTCGCCATCGCGGCGCGGACGGGCGGACTGCGCTCTCCGTACTCGTCGAGACGGCGGCCGAGCCGAGCTGGCTCATCCGCGCCGTCGGCGCCGACTTCGCCGTCAAGGACCTGCTCAAGGCGCGCGGCTACCGCTGGGACGGCGACCGGAAGGTCTGGTGGCGCGAGGTCGCCGACGTCGACCGGCTCGGCGAGGAGTTCTGGCTCGCCGCCAACGTCTACGCGGTCGCGGCCAATCCGAAGAGGCTCGGCCCCGAGATCGAGCGCGTCACCGCCCGCGAGCGGTTCCTCTGAGCGCCCGGACCCATTCCACAGGGAAGGATCACGAATGAGCAGCAACGGAAGGCGTCTGCCCGCGAGGCGCGGCAAAGGTGCGATCCCGGCGAGGCGGGGTGGTACCGTCGCTCCGACGCGGGTCGGGCCGGTCGAGCGCCGCTTCGGCGACGCGCTCGTCCAGGTCGATCGTGTCTATCGCGTCCCGTCGGTGCAGCCGACTGAGAGCGGCCCCTGGACTCACGAGGCCGACAAGATCGCCTGGGTCGACCCCGCGACGGGCCTCGCGTGCATCATCAGGCGGGCCGCCTATGGGGGTCACCTCTGCGGCTACGTCGGCGTGGAACCCGGCCATTCGCTGTTCGGCTTCAGGCACGACGCCTTCCCGCACGTGTTCGACATCCGTGTTCACGGCGGCCTGGACTATTCCGAGGCGTGCGAGCGCGGGCCCGAGGAGACCACCGTCTGCCACGTTACGGCGGACGACATGGTCCATGACGAGAGCGACCCGCGCTGGTGGTTCGGCTTCTCCTGCGACCAGCCCTATGATGTGGTGCCCGGGATCAGGACCACGCCCGACGCGACGATGGCGGCGGAGCCGGTCTACCGCGACGAGGCTTTCGTCTTCGAGCAGTGCGGTATGCTGGCCGCGCAGCTGCAGGCCATCGCCGAGGGGCGCCCGCTGGATCTGTCGGGGACCCCGGGGCCGCTCCCCATCGGGCTCGATCCCGACAGGGCGGGATCGTGAGGTCGGACTACGCGCTCCGCCGCAACCCGGCGCTCCCTTGGGGCTACTGGCTCCGCGTCGTTCCGGGCGGCCTGCCGCTTGAGGACGAGCATGGTCGTCGGTGGCTGTCGGTGCGCGAGTGCTTCTGGACCGAGCGGCTGGCCATGCCCGTGGTCCCCGGTAGCGTGCGGGACGAGCAGCTGGAGCTGATGCTCGGCGTTCTCCTGAGCGCCGGTTATCGACAGCTCCCGGGTGGTGCCACCGCGCACGACATGTTCGAGCGCAGCCGCGTGTTCTTCCACCACTACATGCCCTGGCTCGTATCGGCCGGCTTGATGGAGGTGTCGTCCGACGGGGACGGTCTGACCGGCAAGGTGGGCGACGAGGGGCACGCCGTCACGCTCATGCTGATCGCGACGCGGCCGCGGGAGCTGGGCGGCACGCCCATCGCGCCCGCGGCCTACGAGATCCTGCGGGCGCTCGACGGCGTGGTCGGGCCGGGCGCGTCCCGCATGGCCGCCGTCGAGGCGCTCGCGAGGAGGCAGTCGCATGCATTCCTGCGCGAGGTCCTCGCGGGCCGCCCGGGGATCTCGCTCGTCGTGCGCGACGGCGCCGGCCTGATGCCGTTCTCGCGCACCGTGTGGTCTCAGGCCTTCTCCGACGAGGACAGCCGCGACTGGTTCTACGTCTGGCTGTGCGACCGCGTGGACCGGTGGGACGCGTGGGCGGTCATCGCGTGGCGGAAGGGCGGCCAGGTCCTGACGCAGCACCTCCTTGCGACTCTCGTGGCTGACGGCTTCGGCGTCGACTGAGCGGCGTCGGCCGGCGCAGCAGCCGTGCTCGGCCGCGCGAACCGGGATTTCACAAGCGTCACTGACCCGGCCGCTGCGGCTGGGCGAGCGACGCGACGACGGAGATCACCACGATGGTTGATCATGATGACGAACGACGGCCGGCGGACGCCGGCGCGGCTGCCGCTCATTCCCGCCGCACGCGGATCGAGACGGGTCCGACCGGGCGCGGTGATCGGAGCGCGGCCTCGGTCGGAGTCGCCCTCGCGATTCGGACCGCGGGTCACGCCCTGGAAGGCGCGATCTTCGATCTGGCCCTTCGTCGCTTCACCTACGACGCCGCCGGCGTGATCACCGCGATCGACAAGCCGTACTCCTGGCTCGAGGATCCGGGCCGACCTATTCCCGAGGACTTCGCGCGGCTGGCGGGGGTGGGGGACGCGGATGTCGCGGGCAAGCGGATTGACGACGCGCTCGCCTGGTACCTGATCCGCAGCGCCGGACTGATTGTCACCTACGGTGCCGAGATTACGCGACCCGCGGTTGAGGCCCGCCTGCCGGACACGCTGAATCGCGCTTGGGCGTGCATCCGCGAGGAGATCGGCTGGCGGACCCGCGGCACCCCCGTGGAAGCTTGTGCCTCGGCATCTGGGGCCGGTGTCCTCGCCGGCCCTGGCCGGCGCGCGAGCGACGACGTCGACGCTGATCTGTCGCTCCTCGCCCAGGTGTTCGACGATGGTCGAACGGCCCTGTCGCTTCTCCTCGAGCATGCGATGTGCCCGTCCTGGAACGTGCGGGCCTGGGGAGCGCCGGCTGCGGCGGTCGAGGCGCTGCGCCTGGCCGGTTACTGCTGGAACGTCGAGGAGCGTGTCTGGATGAAGCACGTCTTCGACCGCGAGCGCGAGGCGGCATGGTTGGCTGAGCACATCTACAGGGGCGTGCGGGCGGACGACGCGCGCCCGTCCTGGGCCACGCTGTCGCGGTACACGAGGTACTCTTAACGGGGCGCC
>DASVSW010000182.1:0-14258 GCA_036387895.1 Sphingomonas sp. | reverse complement strand
CGAGCTGGCGGCCGCGGGCGTCCTCCGGGTCGAGCTGGAGCCGGAGCAGCGCGGCGAGGCCGGGGTAGCGCGCGCGGTCGCCGCCGAGCGCGACGGCGCGGTCGAGGCAGGACAGGCCTGCCTTCCTGCTGCCGCCCAGCGCCGCGCGGGCGATCATGCCGCCGAGCTTGTGCACCGCCCCCATGTGCCAAGCGCCGAGCGCGAGGTGGCGTTCGGCGTCGCCCGGGGCGACGGCGACGAGCCGTTCCATGGCCTTGCGGGCGGCGATCGCGCCGGCGCGGCTGCCCGTCAGCTTGGCCTGGTAGCCGAGCGCCGTCGCCTGCATCAGCGCCGCCTCGCGGTCGCCGGCGTCGTGTCGAAGCCGTCGGGTAGCCGCGTCATGGGCGGCGGCGACCTTGCGCATGACGGAGGCCTTGTCCGCGTCTTGGAACGACGCCTCTATGAGCATGTCGCGCGGCGTCTCGGCGGCTGCGGGCACGGCCGCCATGCAGGCGAAAACCGCAGCGATCAGCCGTTTCGGCCCGAATAGATCCATGCTGCCCCCCGAGCTCCCCGTGCTTTTCGCAAAGCATATCAGCGCCGTAAACGCACGCCAGACCTTTCGGGTCCGCCCGAGGGCGCGTCACGTCGCCGTCACCCCGGAGGAGGCCCGGCGACGCGGTGGGATCGGGAGCCTAGTGGACGAAGCGCGCCACCACGTCGCGGTAGGAGCGGCTGACCTTCACCTGGGCGCCGGACCCCAGCACCAGGAAGCATTCGCCGTTGGTGTGCGGCTTCACTTGCTTGACGAGGTCTAGGTTGACGATCGTCGAGCGGTGGACGCGCTGGAAGCGGCGTGGGTCGAGGCGCTTCTCGAGATCCTTCATCGTCTCGCGCAGGATCAGCGTGTTATCGCCGGTGTAGATGCACATGTAGTCGCCGGCCGCGTCGATCCGCTCGATGGTGTCGACGTCGACGCGGAAGATCTGACCGCGGTCCTTGATATTGATGAGCTTCTCGAAGCGTCCGGCGGCGTGCTCGCCGTCGCCGCCCGCGGCGAAATCGTCGGCGGCGTCGGGCGCGACCTCGGCCAGCACCTCCTTCAGCTTCTCCGTCTCCTCCGCGCCGCGTTTCTGCGCCAGCCGCTGGCGGACGCGGTCGAGCGTGTCGGCGAGGCGCGACTCCTCGACGGGCTTCATCAGGTAATCGATCGCGTCCGCTTCGAAGGCGCGGAGCGCGTGGTCGGAATAGGCAGTGACGAAGACGAAGAGCGGCGGCTCGACCTCCATCAGGCCTTGGACGACCGAGAAGCCGTCGAAGCCCGGCATCTGGATGTCGAGGAAGACGAGGTCGGGCTTGTGCGTCTTGATCGACCGGATGGCCTCGCGGCCGTTCTGGCATTTGTCCACGATCTCGACGTCGGGGAAGCCGATGAGGCGGAGCTCGAGGCCCTGGATGGCCAGCGGCTCGTCGTCGACCAGGATGGTGCGGATCGTCATGCTACCTCTCTGTTCACGTCCTCGAGCTGGAACGGGATCTCGATCTCGACCGAGAATCCGCCCGCCGGGGCGGAGCGCGTTTCGAAACGGTGGTTGGGGCCGTACGCCTGGACCAGTCGCTCCCTGATATTGGCTAGCCCGACCTGGGTTGAAGGGGTCGCGGGGACAAGGCTTTCACCGCGCGTTGGTTCCTGCAAGCCCGGTCCGGTGTCGGATACGCCGATCTGCACCCGGTCCCCGGCGAGCCGCACGGTCACCGTGATCTCCGCGCCCTCCTCCTGGGGGGTGACGGCGTATTTGATCGCGTTCTCGACCAGCGGCTGCAGCAGCAGCGAAGGCAGGCGCGCGCGCTCGGCGCGGGGGTCGATGTGGAAAACGGGGCGGAGGCGGTCCTCGAACCGCATCTTCTCGATCTCGAGGTAGAGCTTGAGCGTCTCCACCTCCTGCTGGACCGTGACGTGCGCGGTGGGCTCGTTCGCCAGCGTGTAGCGGAGGAAGGCGGACAGGCGCGACAGCATGGCGTTCGCCCGCTCGGTCTGCTTCAGGAGCACGAGCGTCGAGATCGAGTTCAGCGTGTTGAACAGGAAATGCGGGTTCAGCTGGTAGCGGAGCATCGCGAGCTGCGCGGAGCTGGCCTGCATCTCGAGGATCTGCATCTCGTCGATCTGCTGTTCGACGATGAGGTAGAAGTTGATGCCGAAATAGAGCGCCGACCAGCCCATCAGCACCGTGAAGTTGAGGAACAGCGACCCCAGCACGAGATTGAGGCTGAGGCCCGGCGTCGCCGACTTCAGGAACGAGAAGGTGAAGGCGTCGATGACGGCGTAGAGGAGCGTCGCTCCGAGCAGCGTCAGCACCGTGAGCAGCACGCCCGCCACGCGGGGCAGGCGGCGGAACCCGCCGTACAGCGTCGAGAGCAGCAGCGTGATGCAGTAGCCGACGATCGCCTCGATGATGACGGGCACCACCACGTCGAGCTGGACGCCGTTGCCCAGCGACGAGACGCCGCGGAGCAGGAGGTAGCCGCTCCAGCCGGCCGCCTGGAGCGTCCAGAAGGCGCGGCCCTTGTTCTCGAAGAAGGGCCGGACGTTGAGCGGGCGCGGACGCCCGGCGGGGCCGGCGGCAAGGGGGGAGATGATGGTGGCCATCGTGCGGGCCGGCTTATAGGCGCGCGCGGCGGAGGATCAAAGGCGGGGGGGCCGGAAACGACGAAGGCCGCCGTCCCGGGTGGGACGACGGCCTTGCGACGGTCCGAGAGGACGGCGCTTAGAAGGAGAAGCGCGCGCCGACGCGGACCGCGTAGAGCGACTGACGAGCGTAGATCGTGTCGGTCGGCGCGTTGTTGGGCGCCAGGTAACGATATTGCGCGCAGGGCTGGCTCGAGTCCGCCGCCACGGCGCCGGCCGCGGACACGCACTGCACGCGGACGGCGGGGATGGTGTACGGGAAGTTGAACTCCCGGATCTGGCCCCAGTCCTTGTCGATCAGATTGGTCACGTTCTCGATGTCGGCGAACAGCTGGATGCGCGATCCGGCGATGCCCGTCGGCAGTTCCTGCGCGACGTGCAGGTCGAAGCGGGTGAACCACCTGGAGTTGAACGCGTTACGCGGCGCCACCCGGCCACGGTACTTGCGCAGCCCCGTCGAGTTGATGAGCGCGTCGAAGGTGTCGCGCACGGACTCGGCCGTCTGGGTCACGACGCCCGCGGAGTTGGTCGTCGCGCCGTAGGTGACCAGCGGGTCGGTGGTGCTGGTCGGCACGTAGAGCAGATAGCGCGACGCGTTGCCGACCGTGCCGAAGACCGGGCTGCGGTTGTTGGAGGCGTCCTGCATCGTATAGCTGTAGGGCCGGCCGATACGGGTCTCGCCGAACAGCGAGAAAGTGGTCTTGTAGTCGCCGAAGAAGGCGTGGTCGAACGTCAGGTTGTACTTGAGGTTATGCCGCACCTCGTCGTTCGAGACGCCGTAGGCCGCTCCGTTCGGGTCGAAGAACGCGCCGTTGCCGTAGTTGGAGCCGGCGGTCGACGACGTGGCCGGCGCCTGGTCCTTCACGTCCTGATAGGCGTAGCTCGCGCCGACCGTGAGGTCGAAGTCGAACCGCTTCTCGAAACGCGCCACGGCGATGTAGCTGCGGCCCCTCTTGGTGTTCGTCAGGAACAGGTCCTGGTTGGTGTCGTTGAACGTCGTCACCGAGTTGTAGCGCTGACGGCCGTCCGGCGTCAGCAGGCCGTTCGGGCGGACGCGCAGGTCGGTGAAGAACACCTGGTTGCGGACGGCCGAGTAGAAGAAGTCGGCGCCGAAGTTCCAGCCGCCGCCCAGGAAGTCGGGCGAGTAGTCGAACGACAGCGTCGACCGCCACTGCGAGGGCAGCTTGAAGTTCGGATCGAGCGCGTTGACCGTGGCCGGCGACGCGATCGGCGCGCTTAGCAGATAGGTGTTCACCGCGCCGGGGATCGCCGTGCCCGTCACGCCGGTCAACGCCGCGTTGCCGAGCGCCGCCGCCGCCGCACCGGTCTGGCCGGGGACGTTGAAGGTGCCGTTGTTGTTCTGGCGGATGTCGACGGAGTTCGAGAGCACGCCCGTGTTCGAAAAGCTGTTCGACACGTACACGTCCGGTGAGCCGCCCGAGAAGATGCCCACGCCGCCGCGGATCGACAGGTCGGCGAACGGGCGCAGGTCGAAACCGATACGCGGCTGAACTACGTCACGACCTGAAATGTAAGCTGTGTTGCGCACGCCCGTGCGGTTCAGGAAGCTCTGGTTGAAAGCCGGCAGCGGCGAGCCGGCGTCGCCGTACATGTCATAGCGCACACCGTAGTTCAGCGTGAACCAATCGGTCAGGCGCCAAGTGTCCTGGATACCGAAGCTGTACTGCTGGTACTGGAACCGCGCGGCCGCGTCGTTCGGATCGAGCGAAGGGACGGCGTTGCCGTAGCGCAAGCGCTGGGCGTTGCCCGCCTGGAAGTCGGCGATCGAATCGAAGTAGAAGTCGCCCGCGCTGCGCTGCAGGAAGGCGTTGAAGATCTTGGTGTCCTGCACCTCGCCGAAGAAGCGCACGTCGTGGTTGTTGCGGTTGAGCCGGCCCTGGACCAATCCGCCGAAGGTGCGGCTGGTCAGCGCGTTGGTCTGGCGCGAGATGTCGGGCCCGAAAGTGACGTTGCCGAAGCCGGGCGCGCAAGCGGTGGAGGCGCCCGTTCCCGCGCTGCCGGGGTTCGTGCGATCGGAGGTCGGCGCGGAGCAGACCTGGAACTGCGCGAAGCCGCGGCCGAAGATCGGATCCTGCCCGCGCTTATAGTCCTTGTAGAAGCCGCGAACCTCCGTCGAGAATTCGTCAGACCAGTCGGAGTTGAGCTGGAACACGCCCGTGTGCAGGCGGTTGGACGAGACGTAGCCGTTCGACTCCAGGCCGATGCCCGGCGTGCCGGTAACGAAGGTGTTCTGGTTGAGCTGGATCGAGTCCTTGGTGTACAAATAGGTCAGCGACGCGCGCTGGTTGTCCGACAGGTTGGCGTCGAGACGCGCCACGAGGCGGTCATCACGATCGTTCGAGTTGGTGAGGACGCCGCCGGTCGAGTAGCCATAGCGCGACTGGGCGATCGCGGAGACCTGATCGACCTGCGCCTGGGTGATGTTCGGGATGATCGTGCCGGCGTTGTTCTCGGCCGTGCCCTCCGCGATCGGGGGGCCGCCGCGGATGCGCTCGCCGGCGACCATGAAGAACAGCCGATCGGGGATGATCGGGCCCGCGATCTGCGCGCCGAAATTCTCGACCTTGAAGTTGGGGATGCTGACGCGGCCGTTCGCCGCGACGCCCGGCCCCGGCTTGGTGCGGTCGCCGGTCAGCTCGTCGGAGGTGTAGGCGAAGAAGCCGGTGCCGTGGAACTCGTTGGTGCCCGACTTCAGCACCGCGTTGATCGCGCCGCCCTGGAAGTTGCCCTCGCGCACGTCATAGGGCGCGACCTTGGTCTGGAACTGGCCGATCGCGTCGAGCGGGATGGGCGAGCGGCGGGTCGGCAGGCCGTCGGGGTTGAGGCCGAAATTGTCGGTGACCGGCACGCCGTCGACCGAGAAGCGGTTGAAGCGGGCGTTCTGGCCCGCGAACGACACCGCGCGGCCGCCGGTAGGCGTATCGTCGAGGCGAGCGAATGGATCGCGGCGCATCAGGTCGCGCACGTCGCGGTTCACGGTGGCCACATTCGCGATGTCCGCGGCGGTCAGCACGGTGGCCGGCCCTTGCGAGCTCGTGCCCGCGCCCCGGATGGACGAGGCGGTGACCACGATGTCCTCGGTGACGCCGGCCGTCTCAGCGGTGAGCTCGACGGGAAGCTGGAACTCCTGCGCGATCACCGTGAAGATGTCGGTGACTGAGAAGGTCTGGTACCCCGGGGCGTCGACGGTGACGGTGAAGGGGCCGCCCACGCGCAGGCCGCTGGCGTTGAACGATCCGTCCGCGTCGGTGGTGACCGTCGAGGTCGTCCCCGAAGGCACGTTGAGCACGGTCACGGTCGCGCCCGCGACGGGCGTTCCGGCCGACGTCACCGTGCCGCGGATCGTCGAGGTGGTCTCCTGCGCGGAAACCGCAGCCGGAACGATCAGCGCGGCCGCGGCCACGCCTGCGAAAAGCATATTACGCATGTGATTCCCCTATGAGCTCGCGCTCGAACGCGGCGCCTCGCCCGGTGCCGTTCCCCGCGGCCCCTGCGCCGGGAATATTGCGCTTCGATTACAATCGCGGCCGCGCGGCTTAACGGACGCTAAACAACCGGACTGCGTTGCAAATATGCATCAGCGGGCTCGGGCGACGATCTCAGCCCAGGCCGCTTCGTCGATGACGCGCACGCCCAGGTCCGCGGCCTTCTTCAGCTTCGACCCCGCGCCGGGGCCGGCGACGACCAGGTCGGTCTTGGCGGAGACGGAGCCCGAGACCTTGGCCCCCAACGCCTCCGCCTGCGCCTTGGCCTCGTCGCGCGACAGCGTCTCGAGCGAGCCGGTGAAGACCACCGTTTTGCCGCTGACCTCCGACTCGCGCGCCTCGAAGGCGGCGTCGGCGGGGGCGACTTCGCGGAGCAGGTCGGCGACGACGTCGCGGTTGTGCTTCTCGGCGAAGAAGCCGGTGAGCGCGTCGGCGACCTCCGGGCCGATGCCGGGCGTCTCGACGGCGGCGACGAGCGCGCGGCCGCGGCGGAGCGTGAACTTGCGCGCGTCCTCGCCCAAGGCGGGGACGGTCGTCCGGCGGACGTGCAGCGCGTGCCGGATCATCGCGGCCAGCCCGCGCGCCGAGCCGTAGCGCCGCGCCAGGTCGCGCGCGGTGACCTCGCCGACATGGCGGATCCCGAGCGCGAACAGGAAGCGGTCGAGCGAGACGGTCCGGCGCTCGTCGATCGCGGCGAGGAGCTTGCCGACGACGAGCTCCGACATGCGCTCGCGCGTGCTCAGCGCGTAGCGGTGCTCGTGAAGGCGGAAGATGTCGGCGGGGGACTGGATCAGGCCGTCGCGGAAGAACTCCTCCACGCGCACCAGCCCCAGGCCCGTGATGTCGAAGGCGTGACGCGAGACGAAGTGGATCAGCCGCTCGACGCGCTGCGCCGGGCAGATCAGGCCGCCCGTGCAGCGCACCACCACCTCGCCCTCGCCGCGTTCCGCGAGCGAGCCGCATTCGGGGCAGGTCGTGGGGAAGACGAAGGGGTCGCGCGCGGCGTCGCGCGTCAGGTTGTCGACGATCTGCGGGATCACGTCGCCCGCGCGCTGGAGCACGACGCGGTCGCCGGGGCGGACGCCCAGCCGCTCGATCTCGTCGGCGTTGTGGAGCGTGGCGTTGGTCACGACGACGCCGCCCACCGTCACCGGCTCCAGCCGCGCGACGGGGGTGAGCGAGCCGGTGCGCCCGACCTGGATGTCGATGGCGCGCAGCGTCGTCTGGGCGCGTTCGGCGGGGAACTTGTGCGCGATGGCCCAACGAGGCGCGCGGCCGACGATCCCCAAGCGCTGCTGCCAGTCGAGCCGGTCGACCTTGTAGACGACGCCGTCGATGTCGAAGGGGAGGTCGGCGCGGGCGGCTTCGATCGCGCGGTAGACGTCCAGCGCCTGTGCGACGCCCTCGCAGCGGGCGAAGCGGGGGTCGACGGCGAAGCCCCAGGCGCGCCAGCGCTCGACGAGCTCTCCCTGCGTGGCGAAGGGGAGGTCGGACGCTTCGCCGAGCCCGTGCGCGAGGAAGCGCAGGGGGCGGCTCGCGGTGACGCTCGGGTCCTTCTGGCGGAGCGAACCGGCGGCGGCGTTGCGCGGGTTGGCGAACTGGCGCGCCTTAGCGGGGTCCTCGGCTTCGGAAAGCAGGCGGGCGTTGAGCGCGGCGAAGTCGGCCTTGGTCATGTAGACCTCGCCGCGGACCTCGAACACGTCGGGGGCTTCCCCGGCCAGGTTGTCCGGGATGTCCGCGATGGTACGGACGTTCTCCGTCACGTCCTCGCCGACCGCGCCGTCGCCGCGGGTGAGCGCTTGCACCAGCTTGCCGCGCTCGTAGCGGAGCGAGCAGGACAGGCCGTCGATCTTGGGCTCTGCCGTCAGCGCGACCGGCTCGTCGTCGGGCAGCTTCAAATAGCGGCGGACGCGGGCGACGAATTCGTACGCGTCCTCGTCGCTGAACGCGTTGTCCAGGCTCGTCATGGGCCTGGCGTGCTGGACCTTGGCGAGGTGCGCGGCGGGTGCTGCGCCGACGCGGTAGCTGGGCGAGTCCTCGCGGATCAGGTGCGGGAAGGCGGCCTCGATCGCGCCGTTGCGCCGGACCAGCGCGTCGTAGTCGGCGTCGGAGATCTCCGGCGCGTCGTCGGTGTGATAGAGCCGATTGTGATGCGCGATCTCTCGCGCCAGCCGCTCCAGCTCGGCGGCGGCTTCGGGCTCGGTCTGGGGCAGGGGGGTCATGAGGCGCGGGGTTAAGCAGGGACGCCGAGTCGCGCTAGGTGGTCGGTCCGGATCGCACCAAGTTTCCCTCACCCCCGCGCAGGCGGGGGTCCATCTCCGGTCGGTCGTGACGGGAGCAGCGGCGGGAGATGGATCCCCGCGTTCGCGGGGATGAGGGGAAGGGGCTCACGCGGCGGGAAACCACCAGCCGGGGTAGAGCGCGACCACCACGCCCCAGAGCAGCAGGACGCGCAGCATCCAGCGCCAGTTGAACCCGCCCAGCGCCTCGACGGCCAGCTGCGCCGCGCGCAACGCCAGCAGCGCCGACGCGAACGCCCAGAGCGCCAAGAGGAGGTCGCGGTCGCCCGACCGGTAGAGGACGCGGACGGCGCCGAAGCCGACGAGCAAAGGTACGCCGACCGCGGAGACCGCGCCCAGGATCAGCCCGACCGGCAGCATGGCGAGCGAGACGTTCGTCTCCACCCGCCCGCGCCAGTCGAAGACGCCCTTAGGCAAGCGCCGCGTCCGCGCCCATCAGCCTGGGGAAGAAGCCCTCGTGCGCTTCGCGCAGCTGATCGAGCGTGACGACATAGTCGCCGTCCGGCAGCTCGAAGATGAGCCGCTTGCCCGCGGTGCGGCCGATGGGGATCACGTCCACGCCCGCCGCGTCCGTCGAGAACAGGAAGTCGAGCAGCGCCGTGTCGCGGATGGTGACGACGTAGAGCGCCTGGTCCTCGGCGAAGAGCGCTTCGGCGACGGGCCGGATCAGCGGCTTGTCGATGATGGCGCCGACGCCGCTCGCCAGCGCCATCTCGGCGATGGCGACCGCGACGCCGCCGTCCGACACGTCGTGGACGGCGGTGAGGCACTTGGTGTTGATGCGGTGGCGGATCAGGTCGCCGACGCGGCGCTCCATCTCCAGGTCGACGGGCGGGGGCGGGCCGGCGTCGCGGCCGTCGAGCCCGTGGATCTCCTTCAGCCACAGCGACTGGCCGAGATGCCCGCCGCGGTTGCCGACGAGCAGGATCACGTCGCCCGGCTGCTTGAACGCTATCGTCGCCGAGCGTCCGTAATCGTCGAGCAGGCCGACGCCGCCGATCGCGGGGGTGGGCAGGATCGCCGATCCGCCGCCCGTCGCCTTGGACTCGTTGTAGAGCGACACGTTGCCGCTCACGATCGGGAAGTCGAGCGCGCGGCAGGCGTCGGCCATCCCCTCGATGCAGCCGACAAACTGGCCCATGATCTCCGGCCGCTGCGGGTTGGCGAAGTTCATGCAGTCGGTGGCGGCCAAGGGCTTGGCGCCGACGGCGGACAGGTTGCGCCACGTTTCCGCGATCGCCTGGCGGCCGCCCGTGACGGGGTCGGCGTAGCAATAGCGCGGGTTGCAGTCGGTGGTGATCGCCAAGCCCTTCTGCGTCCCGTGCACGCGCACCACCGCCGCGTCGCCGCCTGGGCGCTGGACGGTATCGGCGCCGACCATGTGGTCGTACTGCTCCCAGATCCAGCGGCGGCTGGCCAGGTTGGGCGTGCCCATCAGCTTGAGGAGGTCGGCGGCGGGGTCCGCGCACTCGGGGTAGCTGGCGAGCGAAGCGGGGGGCTCGGTGGGCGTGTGCGGGCGGTCGTACATCGGCGCTTCGTCGGCGAGCGGGCCGAGCGGGATGTCGCACACCACGTCCCCCTTCCAGCGCAGCACCATGCGGCCGGTGTCGGTGACGCGGCCGATGACGGCGAAGTCGAGCTCCCATTTGCGGAAGATCGCCTCCGCCTCCGCCTCGCGGCCGGGCTTCAGCACCATGAGCATGCGCTCCTGGCTTTCGGACAGCATCATCTCGTAGGGCGTCATGCCCTCCTCGCGCTGGGGCACGTCGTCCATGACGAGTTCGATGCCGACGCCGCCCTTGGACGCCATCTCGACCGACGAGGAGGTGAGGCCGGCCGCGCCCATGTCCTGGATCGCGACGATCGCGTCCGACGACATGAGCTCCAGGCACGCCTCGATCAGCAGCTTCTCGGTGAAGGGGTCGCCGACCTGGACGGTGGGCCGCTTCTCGTTGGCGTCCTCGCCGAAGTCGGCCGACGCCATGGTGGCGCCGTGGATGCCGTCGCGGCCTGTCTTGGAGCCGACATAGACGATCGGGTTGCCGACGCCCGACGCCGCCGAGAGGAAGATCTTGTCCTGGTCGGCGACGCCCACGCACATCGCGTTGACCAGGATGTTGCCGTCGTACGCCGGGTGGAAGTTCACCTCGCCGCCCACCGTCGGCACGCCCACGCAGTTGCCGTAGCCGCCGATCCCGCGGACGACGCCCGAGATCAGGTGCCGCATCTTGGGGTGATCGGGCCGCCCGAAGCGGAGCGCGTTCATGTTCGCGACGGGCCTGGCGCCCATGGTGAACACGTCGCGCATGATCCCGCCCACGCCCGTCGCGGCGCCCTGGTACGGCTCGATGTAGGAGGGGTGGTTATGCGACTCCATCTTGAACACGACCGCCTGACCGTCCCCGATGTCGACCACGCCCGCGTTCTCGCCGGGCCCCTGGATCACCTGAGGGCCGGTCGTCGGCAGCTTCTTCAGATGGATGCGCGACGACTTGTAGGAGCAGTGCTCCGACCACATCACCGAGAAGATGCCGAGTTCCACCAGGTTCGGCTCGCGCCCGAGCGCGTGGAGGACGCGGTCGTATTCCTCGGGGGAAAGGCCGTGCTCGGCGACGATGGCGGGCGTGATGGCGGTCATGGGCGGGCAGATAGCGAGCGCCCGCGCGGCGCGCCAGCCGCTCGCGTCAGCCGCGCGGGCCCTTCAAGTAGCCACGCACCTGCTCCGCGAACGCCTTGGCGGCCGCGCCGTCCGGGCCCGACGTCCGCGCCAGCGCGTCGAGCGCCGCCAGCGCCGCGCGGCCGTGGCGTCGGCTGGCGAACAGCGAAAGCCCGCTCTCGACCACACTCGGGTCGCCGTCCGTCAGCCCCGACAGGCACGCGAGATAGGCCGCGACCGCGTCGAGGTCGGCGGGCGCGAGCTCGACGGTCTCCACCTCCGCCTCGCCGACGAGCACCGCCGGAAAGTCGCGCGCGTGCCGGTCGAGCAGCGCGTCCGCGCCTTCTCCCGACGCGCGTAGCCTCTCGCACCCCGGCAGGTCGAAGCGCGAGCGGGCGGCGGGCGTGTCGGTCACAGGCGTCTCCTCGGTCGCCGCCACCTGGCGCGTCCAGGCGTCGAGCAGGGCGTCGTATCGCGCGGCGCACCGCGAGACCCGGTAGGCGGCGCAGGCGGCGTCGCGGCTGCTGATCCACGCCGCCCGCACCTCGGGCGAGGGCGCGAAGGCGGGCCGCGCCGGGGGCGGGGCGACATCCCTGTCGAGCAGCGCCGCGCGCGCTTCCGCCAACAGTACAGCCGCGCGCGAGACCACGGCCCGCGCCGCGAGCGTGTCGCTCCCTACGCGCAGGATCGCCGCGTCGCCCAGGACGGGCAGCGCGGCGGCGAACCGCTGCTCGGCGACGGCGCGCGGCCCGTCGGAGACGGCAGGGCGGCCGGCGAGCGCCTCGAGCCGCTCGTCGCTACAGGCCGCCGGATCGCCGGCGTCCGGGCAATCCGGTTCCGCCGACGTAGCGCTGGCGGTCGTCGGGGCCTGGGCGTTCGCATCGCCGGCGACCGCGTCGGTCCCGCAGCCGGCCAGCAGGAGGAGCGCCGCCGCGAGCGCGGCGGCCGGGCGTAGGCCGATCATCCGCGCGTCACGTCATCGGTACAGGTTGCGGACACCGGGCACATCGACATCGCTCCCATCGACCATGAACCGGCGCACGTCGATGTTACGGTCGGCGTAATCGGAAAGCCAGGCCCGGTAGGCCTGCCGGTAGTCGCCGCCGTTCTCCGCCATGTACCGGCCGCGCTGGCTCTGGGGGACGTTGGCGGCGTAGGTGCCGTAGCCCAGATACGACATGTCGCCGCGCAGGAACCCGATCGCGCCGCCCTGGCCCTCGTGATGCGCGAGATAGGCGAGCTTGGCGATCGCCGCGGGGCCGGCGTCGGCGGGCACGACGCCGACGGCGCGCATGCCGGCCAGGTTCTGCCTCGCGTAGTCCGCGCCCGCCAAGATCGACAGCCGCGGATCGGTGCGCAGCGCCAGCAGCCGGCCCTCGTCGACGACGCGGTTGCGCTGGTCCACCAGCCCCAGGGCCTTGGCCTCGGCGTTCAGGATCGAACCGGGGCGGCGCGCCTGCTCCAGCCAGGTGCCGCTGAGGAACTGCGTCAGCCCCGTCGCCGACGAGGTGCCCGCGCGGCTGTCGGCGCGCCACGTCCCGTCGCGGTCCTTGGCGGCCTCGGCGTCGATGATCGCCGCCGCGGTCTGGGGCGTCATGCCGGTGCGCTGCGACGCTTCGAGGATCGCCGACCGGTAGCGCTCGTTCGCCCCGAGCCGGAGGTTGCCGTCCGTGTAGGCGCCGCCGGGCGCGCCGGCCGCCGGGCGCGCGGGTTGGGCGGCGGTCGCGCCCGCGTCGGGCTTGACGTAGACGCCGATCAGCACGCGGCCCGCGGGCCCGTCGCTCCGCAGCGCGTCGCCGGTGCGCGGCCGCGTCGAGAAATAGTCGCTGGCGAAGCCGCGCTCGGTGCGGATCTCGATATGGCCGTAGATCCGGTTCCTGTCGGTCGCGCCCGGCGCGTCGGCGTAGACGAGCACCGCGCCCTTCGGCGCGTCATAGGGCGAGCGGATGTCGAAGCCGGGCCGGCCGAGCACGTTGACGAAACCCTCGCGTTCGAGCTCTCGGCCCGCCTCCTTGGCGGGGACGCCGACCAGGCGGCGCGATGTGGCGCCGCCCGCGAGCAAGGCGTCCTTCACCCAGGCGTAGCACTGGCCCTGCGACCGGCGACCCGCGGCGCGCGACTCGGCCAGATCGGCGGCCCGCAACGACGCCTCGCCCGGCGCGATCGGCCCCGAGGGCGCGGCGCGTCCGATCGCTCCGGCCTGCGCCCGGCCCGCCGCGCCCTGGGACACCTCGTCCGGGCGGGAGGCGGCGCGGCCGGGCATCCGGAGCAGCTGGCCGGGGTGGATCAGGTCGGGATCGGCGATGCCGTTCAGCCGGGCGAGCGCCGACACGCTCGTGCCCTGGCGCGCGGCGATGCCGGACAGCGTTTCGCCGGGACGCACCACATGGCGGTCTCCGGCGCCGGGTAACGCCAGGCGTTGGCCGACCAGGATCAGGTCGGGGTCGGACAGCCCGTTCAGCCGCGCCAGCGTCCGCCAGGTCGTGCCCGTCCGCGCCGCGATCTCGGACAGGGTTTCACCGCGCTGGACTACGTGCGTCCCGCCGTCCGCCCGCGCCAGTCGCGCTCCCGTCAGGGCGTTCGCTTCGGTCCGCATGATCCGCACTCCTACTGACGCGACCGGACGTTAACCCGGTCCGCGCCACGGCGGCATCGGCGAATCGTCTAGGCGGCGCTCAGAGGTAGGGCGGCGCGCCGTAGCCCTTGGGGCTGAGCGTGAAGACCTCGCAGCCGGTGTCGGTGATGCCGATCGAATGCTCGAACTGCGCCGACAGCGAGCGGTCGCGGGTGACCGCCGTCCAGCCGTCGTCGAGGAGCTTCACGTCCGGCCGGCCGATGTTGATCATCGGCTCCACGGTGAAGATCATGCCGGGTTTGAGCTCCGGGCCGGTGCCGGGCTTGCCGACATGGACCACCTCCGGCGCGTCGTGGATCAGGCGGCCGAGACCATGGCCGCAGAAGTCGCGGACCACGCCGTAGCGGTGGCGCTCGGCGTGGCGCTGGATCGCGTGGGCGACGTCGCCCAGATGCGCGCCGGGACGGGCCTGCTCCAACCCGAGCATCAGGCACTCGTAGGTCACCTCGACCAGGCGACGCGCCTTCAGCGGCACGTCGCCGATCAGGTACATGCG